>JAAEMP010000085.1 GCA_024225445.1 Hyphomicrobiales bacterium
CGTCTGTGCCGGAGCAAGTTGTTGGGTTGCTGATTGTTCCCAAAACAATTGCAGGGGTACTTGGATCCGTCAAAGTTTGACTCAAATCATTAGAAGTACAGCCCGCCAAAGTCACATTGATGGCGGTATAAGCAGCAGCATCCAAAGAACTCAAAAGATAATTTCCAGAACCATCGGTGGTGATACTTGCCGAAGCAACTGGCGTTCCATCTTTTGTATAATTTAAAGTGTAAGTCGTACTCGCTGTCAAACCCGTAATTTGAATAGAACCGTCTGTGCCGGAGCAAGTTGTTGGGTTGCTGACTGTTCCCAAAACAATTGTTTCCGTTCCAGGGTCATTCAAAGTGGCACTCAAAGAATTAGAAGTACAATTCGTAATTGTCACATTGATGGCGGTATAAGCAGCAGCATCCAAAGAACTCAAAAGATAATTTCCAGAACCATCGGTGGTGATACTTGCCGAAGCAACTGGCGTTCCATCTTTTGTATAATTTAAAGTGTAAGTCGTACTCGCTGTCA
>JAAEMP010000086.1 GCA_024225445.1 Hyphomicrobiales bacterium
GAGGGGCTTGGGTCCAATGGTCGATAGGCTATGGAATGCAATTAGACTTACATCTCTCTCTCTCTCTCTCTCTCTCGCCCGCCACGGTGGCCCAGTGGTTAGAGCAGATCGTAAGTCTCACCCAGAGGTCCCGGGTTCGATTCCTGACGGTGTCGGATTTTTCTGCGATTTGATTTGTGGTTGTGACCCACAAAAGTGATGTCAGCGGCTAAGGATGTTGAGTAGTGCACAACTCCTTGTGAAGGCGGAGCAATGATCATGAAATGCACTCGTTGAGAACCCTGCAATTGATCTTAAGCACCAGGGTACCCAGCAATGCGAAGCGAGGACGAAAGTATCTGGGGGGTAAACCGAGCGCTCGCGGACAGGTGCATCCGTTGGAGTCAACATGGTCGGAAACGGCTAAGGCATGCATTCTCGGACACCACAAGAGAAGACAAAGATCTCTCTCTCTCTCTCTCTCTCTCTCTCTCTCTCTCCCTGCGGGCTGGCAGACCCCGCGTAAGAAATAGTCTGCTATGTCTGATGTTGGGTCGTGGGGCGGCCTAGTGAGCTAGGCTACGGCTATGGCTACATGTTGATGGACCCTCCCCTTCCCGCCTGAGTTTTTCTTGCTGGTTCTTTTTGCTCCGGTGTCATCAGACATTGAACCTTGGATGTGGTCCATACGCGGGGCGCTCACATTATAGTGCACTGTACAGACTGTGATCCAATAGTAAAAGAAACGGGTACCATTGCACTCTTCTTCCTCATAGATGAGTTGCCGTGTACCTGTAACACCGGACTTGACCCTGGGTGCTCGTTTAGCATACAATATGCACATCCTCTTACTGGCGACAGGAGTGGATGAGACGTGTGCTACAGGTTTAATTGGGCCGGGGCTTAGTGGTGTCTTGCCCACAGGAGCAGAGACAAGCGGGTAACCTCGGTTGTCGAGAGGCAGCTTAGATGGGATAGCTTGTCAGAGCGTATTCTGCACCTCGAACATGGGTATTGGAGAGCCATGGCCGTATCGGCTACGCCGTATAGCACCATCAGTATGCCAGAGAATCGATATCTCTCTCTCTCTCTCGCCCGCCACGGTGCCAGTGGTAGAGCGGATGTCTCTAACCCAAAGGTCCCGGGTTCGATTCCTGAC
>JAAEMP010000087.1 GCA_024225445.1 Hyphomicrobiales bacterium
GGGAATGGAATATATCCCAGTTCATCCATTGCCCGGCAGGCAATTGCGAAGCAAATGCCGGGAGGGGATAATGACGCAATGGGTCTGGCTGAGTTGGCGAATGATTTTTCCGGTGTTTCCCTCTGCCTGTTCCCTGATCAAGGCATTGATGAGATCGACAGCATTGTGGAAGCGGATCTTTTTACCCTGATTAATAAGTGCTGTTCCCAGAGCAATGGCGATATGGGTTTTACCGGTTCCTGTACCGCCGACAAGGATCAGGTTGTGAGCATCCTGCGTGAACTGACCGGTGCACAGCTGTTCGATCTCAGCTGGCTTCACAGCCGATGCGCCATAGTCGAATGTGGTAAAAGTCTTTATGGTGTGGAAAGCGTGCAATGCGCATCTGGTATTGGATGGATCGTACACGCCGCTCAATGGTTTCTGCCTCGATCAACTGCCTGAGTGCCGTTGTCAGGCTCGGCGGGGTGCGAGCAGACAACAGATCGTGGGCACACCCGGCCATGCCGTGCAGGCGCAAGGCAACAAGACCCTCAACAAGAGCATTCATGCCATCACCTCGCGTGTTGCATAAAGCAACTCATAGCGTTTGCAATCGGCCAGCGGCATCACCTGCAGTTGAGGATAACAATGGGTCTGGGGCAGCGGGGCAATGGAGGGTTCAACAAGCTGGTTGACCAGATTGATGATTGCCGGCAGGCGCGTTGTCTTTTGTTCGA
>JAAEMP010000088.1 GCA_024225445.1 Hyphomicrobiales bacterium
AGTGGCGAGGACATTCTTTTCGGAGGTGATGGTGATGATACTTTGACCGGAGGACCTGGTAAAGACTTATTTGTTATTGATTATGATGATAATGGAACAGATACTATCACAGATTATGAGATAGGTGAAGATGAAGTTTATCTTGTAGCTTCTGGCGGGGGGTTCATATTTTCGGTACGAGATAATAATGAAGATAATGATGCAGTAGTTCGTTTCTCGAGTACTTATATTGTTTTTAAGGGAATAGAAAGCCCTTATAATAGTATTTATGTAGGATATGGCTCCCTCATCACAGGTACCTCGGGAGATGATATTCTTAAAGGCGATGACGGAGTTTGTAACCGGCTTATAGGTAGAAAAGGGAATGACAGATTAGAAGGTAAAGACTACGATGATAATTTGTCGGGCGGTGAAGGTAACGATACTTTGACCGGCGGTGAAGGTAACGATAATTTGTCGGGCGGTGAAGGTAACGATACTTTGACCGGCGGTGAAGGTAACGATACTTTGACCGGAGGACCTGGTGAAGACTCATTTGTTTTTTATCCGGGTGACGGAACAAATACTATCATGGATTATGAGCTGAATACAGATGTAATTTATGTTCTGACTGAAAATGCCGTCGTAACCCGGTTCAGTGGTTATACTGCTGTCAATCATGATTTAATATATGATTTCAGCTCCACTGCTGGCGATGTCATCATTATTTTAAAGGGAATACACAGTCAGAGCGGTGTTCGCATCAGAACTGCTCTGCCCGAATATACATACACTGCTGCATGCCCCCCATTATTGAAGTTACCATCTGTAACCGGATGTGACGGGTTGGACTTGTTGGATACGTCTTCCATTGATACACAATCTGCTGGAATATATACCTCGACAGGTATAGGAGATTCTGATGCCATTCATATTGATGCCGGTGAGTATATAGATATATTAGACTCCGGTTGTTATCAGTTAGGCAAGGGTGGACGTGATTTTGCCCTGTCTTTCTGGCTCAAACCTGCCGGTAATGACACTCAAATTATCGGAACCAAAACCCGAAACAATAAAAACCAGGGATTTGCAGCCTATGTCTATACCGGGAATCAGGAAGCCGGAGAAGCGGTGATAAGGATGGAGTCCTCTGACGATAACCAGAATGGGAAAGCTGTTATGTCAGAGCCATTCAAGCTGAATGAATGGGTTCATATTGCCATTAACTACATAAATAATGGCGATGACTCGGAGTTTGAGGTCTTTGTCAATTTTGTTCCGGTATCAGGCGGTGCTTACGAAGACGTTTATAACTCAAATCTTCGAATTGGCGATTTTGTATCGGCCAATGCCGGCAGTGATATTTGTGAATTTTATTCCTATGGTCGCACATTGTCCCTACTCGAAATTAAAGCGTTGTTTCACGATAAATTTCCGAATTTAAACGCATCAGCATCCAACCTTTCTGATGTCATGAGTTCTCTTAAAGATCATCTCACCGGACAAACGCTGTTACCCCCCGCTGAGATTGAAGAACTGACAGAGACTTTTACAGAGAATAAAATTTTTCTGGACAGCAACCAATCCCTTATAACAGAAGCCTTTGATTTAATCAATTATTATGAAACCAACGAAGGTCCGATGTTTACCAATAAGACCGTAAACGGCTTTCCCAGGGAACAGGAGGGTGACGACGGTTATGAACTGGCACGAGCCATTTTCACAGTTCAACAGGAAATTCATGACATTATTTTCAGTGCTGATAATTGTCAGACCTGTCAATCTGAGTTTGACGGTGTAAAATTTCAGACATCCGACTTTTTCCCGGGAGCAGCCTCACCTCCGTCTAATTCTAAAGTAACATACGATGTCGTTATAAAAGCGACCCAAACCGAATACTGGGGAAAATCTGTAATGTTTGCAACAATACCGGCAAGAAGACCGACCGGGTGTTACCTTGCCCCCGGAAGTGTAGGAAAAGTTACGGTTCCATCGTCAATGGTAAACCAGGATTTTTCAATTCTTGTCGGTGCTCATACCTGGGATAAGTCAGCAAAAACTAAGATTACAAGATTTGACAGGATAACCAAGACGTTTCCTATCGAAAATGAAATTACCTATATCGCAAATCCATTCGGCGGCAATGTCTATATTGAGGTTCCGTATGAAGCTGACCTGGGTCTTCAGACCGTGCAGATAACAAATGTAATAAGGTCTCCGCTATACAGATCAACAAGTTTTACTCAGACAACGCTGGAAGAATGGACCAATACGGAACGGAGCTGTCCCGGCCCGTGGGCTGATTTTGAAACAGACAAATTCATGATGCATGTGCCAACGAGCTGGATGTATAATTATGCTGATCCGGTAACATTGATGCAGGACTGGGATACGGCCATGGACGGTGTTTCCGAAATGACGGGTTATCCTTTAGTTCGAAATAAAACTGTATTGTATTTACAGCCGGATATGACCCTTGCCCACAACGGCGGTTATACTCCCGGCTACCCACTAACAAAAGGTGGAGTTACAATTGGAAATGGAAATATAGACAACATGTACTTCAATCCTAAGGAATTAAACACTATTGTATATCACGAATTGGGCCATGCTCAACGGATGTCTAAATTTCCCGGTCACACAGAAGCAACTGTGCATCTGCCTTATATATATGTTGCCAATGTTAAGTTTGGCGTAGAGCTTGAGAGAGCATTTGCGCTTGCCCTTGGTGCCAGAAGGTCGCAAGATACGAATATGAATCTCGATCTGGCATCCCAGACCTGGACGGTTACTGAAAACTTCAGAAACGGTAATCCTATGAACATCACAAGTAGCACAAAGAATGAAGTACGGTATCAATACCGTGGTTTTGCCAGATATGTTGATATAGCCGCTCTTTTCGGATGGTCTGTAGTGAGCAACTTCTATCACCAGGAACACCTGGATTATATGGCCGGTACGCCCAATGATGGCCTGGATGAAACTGACAGCCGTATTCTGAGGCTTTCCAAAGAGGCCGGCGCAGATTTAACTCCGCTGATCCATTTCTGGGGAGTTCATCCTAAGTATCCTACAGCGCTTGAAGAAGCAATCACAGCGGAAGGATTATCATTGTCTCAGGATATTTATGACCGACTTGTTCGTTACAGAGACATAATCCCCATGAATAATCAAGAATTCAGGGATCATTACCTTCTGTTTTACCCGGATCAGTCTGGAACGGGACGAAGTCCGGATTTCGGGATCGGGTGGTATGAGGTGTGGAAAGAGGTCTATGATGAAACCCATGGAACCGCAGCTTATAATGCAATGCAGGATATCATTGACCTGTATTTTCCGAATATAGCGGAAATGCAGAGCCCGATTCCCGGATCCGCACTGAGTTCCACAACTGTAACATTCACCTGGGGTGACACAGGTGCTGACGAATACAGGCTGTGCATAGGAACATCAGCGGATGACTGTGTATATTATGATATTAGCCAGGGAACAAACACGCCAGTAACCGTCAGCAATCTGCCTGACGGCGGAGAAACATTGTACGTGTATCTGTATTCTAAGATGGACGGGGAGTGGATTCGCAATGGCTATACATACACTGCG
>JAAEMP010000089.1 GCA_024225445.1 Hyphomicrobiales bacterium
ATTATGTGTATTTTCACTAATTATACAATTGTATAATTTCTATCAATCTAGAGGCTTTCATGTTTATGTTGAACCGTTTGATGGAGCAAGATCAGCCCATTATGCAAAGCGCGGTGCGCAGCGCGATCTGGTTGATCGGGCAAGTGCCGCAACGTCGCAGATGGGCTGATCTGGCCCACCTGAAAGGTCGGTTTTTGGTGCTCGCTGGGCTGCGTTATGTTTCGCTTGTGGTCACCCAGACCACCGCGCAAAACCTGCCTTGCCAGCAAACGCCAAAAACCGGTCAAACGATTCAATATAAACATGAAAGCCTCTAATATAAACCAGAACAGTTCTGACAACTTCCGAAGCAGAATTATCCGGATCTGTCAGGAGATTCAGTTTGATGGTGCTTTTTCAGGATCAGCGGCAGCTGCTGCATCTTCACGAGCCCGTTTTGCTGCCTCCTCTTTCCTGCGTTTCTCAACCGCCCGCCAATGCAAGACATTTGCATTGTGCTCAGCCAGTGTTGCTGCAAATATGTGCCCACCCGTTCCATCTGCGACAAAAAACAAATCCTGTGTCTTGGACGGATTTGCCACAGCTTCCAGTGAAGCCCGACCAGGATTTGAAATCGGCCCAGGAGGTAAGGCTTTGATTATATAGGTATTATAGTCCGTGACCTGATCAAGGTCTGATTGATAAATCGGCCTTCCTTTGGGTTTACCCTCGCCACCAAATATTCCATAGATTATCGTTGGGTCTGATTGAAGTTTTATCCCCTGAGACAAACGATTTACAAATACCGAGGCCACATGCGGGCGCTCATCAGCCTTGCCGGTTTCCTTTTCAACGATCGATGCCAAAACGACCATTTCTTCAGGCGTCTTGATTGGAAGACCGGGCACCCGGCGTTGCCATATTTTTTCCAGAAACTTCTTCTGGGCCCTTTTCATTTCATTGATCAGTTCCTGGCGAGTCAGACCGCGCTGAAAAGGATAAGTATCTGGCATTAAACTGCCTTCATTGGGAAGGGTCTTCGGCATTTTACCGACCAGGACATCGTTATTGGCAATTCGTTGCATGATCTGAAAAGACGTTAGGCCCTCAGGGATAGAGACTTTGTGAACAACACCCTTCCCCAAACGCAGAGTTTCCATAACGTCAAACATGCTCATGCCGGGTTTAAAGGCATATTCGCCGACACGCATTTGAGCAGATGAGCGATAGGCGCGCACCCCCAAACGAAAAATCAGCTCACTATCAACAATACCTCTCGCTTCCAACTGCCTGGCAATCGTTGAAAGTGAATGACCTTCCCTGACCACAATAGTGCGTGGCGCGTCTAGAGGCCCATTTTCATGGAAACGGTTATTGCCAAAAAACAACAGAGCCACTACCAGCAAAGTAAGAAAAACAGCGCTTGAGACGAGGAAATTGAAAAACACTACAAACCGGTTACGCGCATGCCTCGAATGTTTGGGGGGTGGAGCAACCGCTCCCGGTTCAAGGGCGCGGCCGGGAGAAATTGGCCTTTGAGTATCCGGAGTACCGGCAGACTGTTTTGCATTGGAAATACTCATTGCCTGTATCAAAGCGGGATCGAGCTTCCGGCGTGAATTATCACCAGAATCCAAAGAAAAATGTTTGTCGTATTTGTTGCTCACTGTATATTTCCTTGCGGGTCTTTTATCTGGTAAAAATGATGATTACCATCGGCCATATATTTGATCTGATATTATTTTCCAAATAATTTAGGCGGCATGTCAGACATTTTTGTGGCATCTGTCGCTGTATGAATCTTGAATATTGCGGGAAACCTCCAGATCCCGTCGATTCGAGTTGAATATGTTGATGCCGAAGATATCTATATCGTGTGTTGGCAAAAAGAAATGTGTTTAGCGGATTAAATTACATATTTTGTCAAACTGACAAAAATCGTGCTCGATTTACTTCAAATTCTCAAGTCATACTCTCTTCCTCTTGACTTTGAATGGTGAAAACCGGCACTAACCAGAATATTCTTTTGCGCAGGAAAAATTACAGATGAAACTTGCAATGATATTTCCAGGCCAGGGTAGCCAGACAGTCGGCATGGGCCGAGAATTGGCTGATCAATTCAGCGAAGCCAGAGCGGTATTTGATGAGGTAGATGATGCACTGGGCGAAAAACTGTCAGATATAGTATTTGAGGGTTCCCAGGAATCGCTCACATTGACCGCCAACGCCCAACCTGCGTTAATGGCAGTTTCAATTGCAGCACTAAGAGCACTTGAGAGCCGCGGATTTTCGCTTGAAAAGCAGGTAACTTTTGTCGCCGGACATTCACTTGGGGAGTATTCGGCTCTTTGCGCCGCCGGTGCATTGAATGTAACCAATACCGCCAGATTGTTGCGCATACGCGGTACAGCCATGCAGGCAGCTGTACCTGTGGGCGAAGGTGGTATGGCAGCAATCATGGGATTGGAACGTAATGTTGTTGACACCATTTGCAGGGAAAGTGCCGGTGACAGGTGCTGCCAGATCGCAAACGACAATGGTGGTGGTCAGCTGGTGATATCGGGAAGCAAATCCGAGGTGGAAAATGCTGCTGCAATTGCCACTGAAAAAGGTGCCAGGAGAGCAATCATTCTTCCGGTATCCGCTCCATTTCATTCTGCACTGATGCAGCCTGCAGCAGATGCAATGCATGAGGCGCTGGCGGATGCAAATCTAAATACCCCTGTTGTGCCACTGATAGCAAATGTTCTGGCTACCCCGATATCCGACCCTGATGAAATCAAGGCCAGGCTGGTCGAACAAGTGACTGGACAAGTGCGTTGGCAGGAAAGCGTTGAATATATGGTGGCAAATGGAATTACCCATGCTTTGGAGACAGGGGCCGGAAAAGTACTAACAGGACTTGGGCGCCGTATTTCGCGCGATATCAAGGGAGTTGCTGTTGGCTCTCCTGACGATATTGAAAAAACACTGGAAACTTTAACTGAATAAATATTCTGGCTGTTTCAAACAGTTGAAATTTACCTACAGGAGATAATGATGTTTGATTTAACCGGAAAAAAGGCCCTCGTCACCGGCTCAAGCGGGGGGTTGGGGGAAGCAATCGCAAGAATGCTTCATCAATGCGGGGCAACGGTTGGAATCCATGGCACCCGCGAGGAAAAATTGAATCAGATTGCCGGTGAACTGGGTGAACGCGTGATGGTATTTCCTGCCAACCTTTCAGACAGGGAAGCTGTAAAAACGCTTGGCGAAAAAGCGGAAAGTGATCTGGACGGGATTGATATTCTGGTCAACAATGCCGGTATTACCCGTGATGGTCTTTTTGTACGAATGAAGGATGAAGACTGGGATGATGTGATCAACGTCAACCTTACATCTGTTTTCAATTTGACCCGGGAGATCGCCTATCCAATGATGCGGCGCAGAACCGGCCGTATCATCAATATCACTTCCATTGTCGGTGTCACCGGCAATCCGGGCCAGGCCAATTATTGTGCCTCAAAAGCCGGGTTAATCGGCTTTACCAAGTCACTTGCCCAGGAAATCGCGCCTCGCAATGTCACCGTTAATTGTGTCGCACCAGGCTTCATTGCCTCTGCCATGACCGACAAATTGAATGACAAGCAGAAAGAAGGAATAATGGGGGCTATTCCAATGAAAAAAATGGGCTCAGGAGATGATATCGCCAGCGCGGTTACCTTTCTGGCGAGCGATGAGGCCGGCTATGTTACCGGTCAAACATTGCATGTAAATGGTGGAATGGCGATGATCTAGAGCAGCATTCGACCACACGGTATCATTTGATGACCCTAAGAATCCAACAGAGATTCTGATACGAAATCCATTATGGGGGAAATGACCCTGGATATCATCTGCCAGTCCTGGTGAATAACTGTCTTCAGAAAACTTGATCCGTTAACATAAAGTGTGTTAGCGAGCGCTGGAAAAAATTATAAAACTTGTTGCAATTGTCGCTCTGATAGGGTTTGAACAGTGTAACGTGAAGACAAATTGGAATAGAATCAGGATTTGAGGGCCACAATATGAGTGACGTTGCAGACCGTATCAAGAAAATCGTTATTGAACATCTGGATGTAGAAGCAGACAAAGTAACGGAAAAAGCCAGTTTCATTGACGACCTGGGCGCAGATTCATTGGATAATGTTGAATTGGTTATGGCATTTGAAGAGGAATTCGGCGTGGAAATCCCTGACGATGCTGCAGAGACCATTCAGACTGTTGGCGATGCGATCTCATTTGTGGAAAAAGCTTCCGCCTAATCCATTTATCTTTTGATAAATCCAGAATTGACAACAGTTATGAACAGGCGGTTTTCAAATCGCCTGTTTTTTGTTGTTTGCATTGCTGTTTGGGTTCAAACTGCAATTTCCAATTAGCAAACCTATATGACAAATATCATTCAGAACAAATTGGCAGGTAAAATATGCGACGTGTTGTTATCACTGGAACCGGTATGGTTTCTCCCCTGGGTTCGGGCACTGAAATAACCTGGAAGCGCTTGCTTGATGGAAAAAATGCTGCGGCCCGTGTTGAAACTTTTGAAGTTGATGACCTAGCGGCACAAATTGCCTGCCAGATTCCATTGGGTGATGGCAGTGATGGCACATTCAACGCTGATGACTGGATGGCACCCAAAGAGCAGCGCAAAGTTGATCCCTTTATTATTTACGGCATGGCAGCAGCAACCCAGGCACTTGATGATGCGGATTGGCATCCCTCAACAGACGACGACCAGAATAGTACAGGCGTACTAATTGGTTCCGGGATTGGCGGACTACAGGGAATTGAGCAAACCGCCCATGTGTTACGCGATCGCGGACCGCGTCGTGTCAGCCCGTTTTTTATTCCCGGACGATTGATCAACATGGCCTCCGGACAAATATCAATCCGGCATGGCCTGAAAGGACCCAATCACTCGGTTGTGACAGCATGTTCCACCGGTGCTCACGCCATAGGCGATGCATCGCGCATGATCATGTTGGGAGATGCGGATGTCATGGTGGCTGGCGGAAGCGAATCGCCGGTTTGCCGGATTTCCATTGCAGGGTTCGCTGCCTGCAAAGCATTATCAACCAGCTATAATGAAGATCCGCAATCTGCCTCCCGTCCCTATGACGAGGACCGCGACGGTTTCGTCATGGGTGAAGGTGCAGGCGTTGTTGTGCTGGAAGAATATGAACATGCCAGAGCCCGCGGAGCAAAAATTTGTGCGGAAGTTGTGGGATACGGGCTTTCAGGTGACGCATTCCACATTACCGCCCCGTCCGAAGATGGCGACGGAGCCTATCGATGCATGCGCGCAGCCTTGAAACGCGCTAATCTGGATGCTTCACAGATCGATTACATCAACGCTCATGGAACCTCGACAATGGCCGACACGATTGAACTTGGTGCTGCTGAACGACTGCTGGGAAATGCCGCTTCAAATGTTTCAATGTCTTCGACAAAATCCGCCATTGGTCATTTGTTGGGAGCTGCAGGAGCAGTAGAAGCGATTTTTTCCGCGCTTGCAATTCGCGACCAAATTGTGCCGCCTACCCTTAATTTGAACAATCCTGAACGGGCAACGGAAATTGACCTGGTGCCGTTAAAAGCAAGAAAACGCGATGTTAATGTCGCCTTGTCAAATTCATTTGGATTTGGCGGCACCAATGCTTCCCTGGTGCTGAAAAGAGTTGAAGATTAAACAGCAGCAAAAAAACTGGGGCGTGTGTTCATAAAATCTATGTCCGTTGGGGGTGTTTCAGACAAAAATTTGAAACACTCGCGTGTGACATTCTCTGCTTCGCTACTATTCAAGCCCAACGGCGGCAATGCGGACTTTCTACCATTTTTGATTTCTAGTGTTATTCAGCTTGCGACACCAAGTGTATGGCAGAAAAGTGCTTCAAGCGGCTATAACCGTGAGACAAGGTCGGGCCTTACGACTACAATGTCAGCTACCTTAAAATCGAATGGCTTGGCTGAGAGCCATCCGGGATCATGCGGGGCGGTTTATCGCGGCGGCCAATGCCATAGTTCAGATAGGCTTTCACCCATCGAACGCTGCTTTCATATGCATCCCTGGCAAACCGTTCCGGGAATGAGTGTGTTTGGATGTAAGGGTAGTAAGTTTGACGGCATTTCGGCTGCTCCCGCCGCTGAGCATCTGGGCCAAGTGGGCACCATGCGCCTTGCTTGTCGTCGGGAACCCAGACAACACCTTGTCTGAAACAATCTATCGCTCTGTATTTTGGTTGGATAATTATTTTTCCATCAGGACCAACCATACCCCAGCCACCGCCACGATTGATCAGCCTTGCCCCATCTCGGCATCCAACAATGGACCGACGCGCCGTGGCATGTTCATCCGGCGCCAGGACTTTTCGGCCATTTCCATCACGCCAATTTGTCTCACTTCCTTGCGTAACTTCAAACACACCGCTTGAATGAGGGTGAATTTTATCGAATATCGGATCAATGGTGAAATTGCCATTCAGATCGATGACGCCCCAACGGCCATTGATTTTTACCGCCGCATGATCATCGTTGAAGCCGAATTGGTTTTCGAATTTCAGCGGGTCGGTCAGCAATCGTCCGTCTTGGGTCACGAAGCCCCATTTACCTCCGGCACTTACATTGAGCGGAGCACCACAATCGCGTGGAAAAAACCATCTTGAGTCAAACAGAACATCTGTAACAGGCTCCCCGCCAGGCGCAATAAACTCCAATTTTCCGGACCGATACCGAATGGTGAGCCCCGATGGGCAGGTAAGTTGCACTTTGCCTTCCCGCTGATCCTCTACAATTGCGCCATCCACAACGCTTTTCCAAATGCCGTCCATCAGTATCCGCTGTGACCATTCACCATTAATTAAATTCTGGTATACCTTCTCGAAATAGCGTCCGCCAAGCAGATGCCCATTCTTGTCGACCAATCCTTCTCTGCCGTTTTTCCGCGTCAGGGCATATCCGTTTTTCCAGTAACTCAGCCACGCAAATTCGATGGGCACAACAAGCTGCCCATTTTCATCAACGGCACCAGAGGGGGGTAATTTTTCACTCGCTTTTCGAGATTGCCGTACAATCGCTCTCCCATCAGCCAAACTCTGGACATGACTATAAATCGGCTCAACCTGCCAGGTCCCGTCGGCGCGCAGCAAACCCCAAGGACCTTTGGAAGAACGTCCCTCTGTCGCCCAGATCAGTCCACGGCCACCGGCTTCGAAAAGCTTCAGCGTGAAACGAGGCTTCTTGATCCAGCCTTTTGAGAGATGATAGAGACCAACTGGCCTATTGCCAAAGTACAGATTCCCGGAAGAGAGCCCATCAAATCCATCACGACCCGGGAAATGCCGGCTTTGCCATTGCCCCTCCGACACGATCATCACTTCAGATGTAAATGGAATTGCGCGCGCGAACTGTGGTTCCAAGGCCAACTTGCCGGAGCGGTCGACTACGCCTACCCGGCCATTGATCAGAACCTCGGCGTGGCCTTGAAAAAACGGCCCAGCTAGGTCGAAACGAGGTTTGATCACCTCTTTGCCGGACGAATCAATGAAACCGAAATAGCCATTAATCCGCACCGCTGCCAGGCCATCGGAAAACGGCAATGCACGCTCATATCTGCGGGGGATAATTTCGGCTTTGGTCTTCCGGTCATGGTAGCCACACAAATGGTAGATACCATAACATTGAGGACGAAGTGAACTGCCTAAAATTTTATCCGCCGAGTTTACTTCACTAGATGCCACAGATCCGATGGTAATAAACGCAATCAGTAAATGTCTTAATTTCATCTAACCCTCCAAGGGAGCTAACGGATAAAGTTGAATCAGTGACAACCAGCTAGTTGTATTGCTAATACTCACCTGTCAACGAATGAGTTGCTTGGTAGCTAAAATAACCTTGTTTTCGAATAGAGGGAAGACTGGTTAGGGTCCAATGCCCATTGCGCACCCATCATACTGTTCAAGCGGCGGCATCCCCAAATCGGTAGAAAAGGGCATCCAAGCTGCCGATAACCATTCAATCCGAAATGACGTGCATGGGCCAGGAACTTACCGTTCCCAGTTAAGAATTGCACGTCTGTTCCCAGGGTAATACCCACCATTCCTGTGGTGAATTGAGATTGTCTGGCAGGCGTGGCTCATGCCCCAGTGCGCAATAGTAAATTATTCGATTTGCAATCACCTGTACCCAATGGAACCTTATGAAACCAATTTGAATCAAGTGGTGGACTGCAGCACGATAGTCCGATGATGCCCAATCTGCTTCAGCCCGCTTCATCACTGCAAACGCAATCAAGTTGAACGTTTCTTCAGCCGGATCAGGCAATGTCGCCATATTGTCACCCGGTATGAAAAATTGGCAATTCTGCACTTGCATTCCATTTTTTTCCCGCTATAAGTGCCTCGTTCGAGTCCGGCATTTCGCTGGGGGCTGAACGGAAGGTGGATAAAACCGGTATTGAGGTTTTATTTCACAAGGTTTGTATAAAACAGACTGGCTTCCCGTGTCTCCGCTCTTGAACCGTCTTTCATACGCCTTTCCTGCTTTCCCTTTATGAATGCAGTCATTGCGGCGAAACGAGGCTTTGCGCGAAATGGACCGGTTTTTATTGGAAAGGATGAGGCTATATGGCCCTTTATGAACATACATTTCTTGCGAGGCAGGACATTTCTACCCAGCAAGTTGATGCACTTGTGGAGAAATTCAAGGAAATTCTGGTCGAAAATGGCGGCTCAGTCGGCAAAGTCGAAAACTGGGGATTGCGCACGGCCACCTACCGTATCAAAAAGAACCGCAAGGCACATTACATAATGATGAATGTGGACGCTCCTTCTGCAGCTGTTGCAGAAATGGAACGTCAGATGCGCATCAATGACGATGTTCTGCGCTACATGACCATTCGTGTGGAAGCACATGATGATGAGCCATCAGCAATGATGAAGAAAAATGATCGTGACGATCGCCCCAGAAGAGACAATTCAAGAGATGGGGGACGCGATGAGCGCCCTCGTCGCAGTCCTTCTCAACAATCTGATGAACGCAGCGAAGCAGGAGAATAATCATGGCAATGTCAGCTGGACGCCGTCCATTTAACCGCCGCCGTAAAACCTGCCCGTTTACAGGTGATAATGCACCGGTAATCGACTATAAGGATATTCGACTTTTGCAACGCTACATTTCCGAGCGCGGAAAAATCGTTCCTTCCAGAATTACGGCTGTTTCCCAAAAGAAGCAACGTGAACTCGCCCGTGCCATCAAGCGCGCCCGGTTTCTGGGGCTGTTGCCTTATGTAATCAGTTAGGCGCAATATCAAACTACTCCCGGTGTGAGTAATAAAGAACCAAGTTGGAGTTACAGGCGCCTTCGCCTGAACTTCTAACTGTCGAAATGACAGGACAGCGAGACTGATGAATTACCAACTGATCCACAAAAGCCCTTTAATAGTTGGCCTCCTCGCCGCAATCATTTTTTGCGTGATGATGATGGTGTTCAGCGGCATGGGCCTGCTGGTACTGATTCCGGTTTTTGTGGGTGCTTTGCCTATTTATGTCGCGACATTGGGTTGGGGAACCCGGGCCGGTGTGGTGGCCACACTGGCAATAATTGCCGTCACAACGATCATATCAGAACCGGCCAGTGGCCTGCTGATTGGAATGATGATCGCAGCACCTGCAGCGCTTGCCGGACATCAGGCCAATCTGGCACAACCTGATGCGAGCGGAAGTGGCGAGCTTCAATGGTATCCTTTGTCACAGATTCTGTTCTGGATTACGTTGCTGATCATTGCTGCTGTCCTGGTATTTGGAATAATACTGGATTTTGACCCTGCTGAAATCGCGCCGAAAATTGCCACTCAATTAAAACCGTTACTGCCTCCACTTGAGAATAATCGTGAATTGTCGATTGATGATATTGTTAAGGTATTTGAATTGAATTTGCAGATTTTGCCGTTCGTTTTGCCTTCACTGTGGATTGGAATACATTTTCTGAATTTACTGCTGGCGATGACGATTACACGGCGTATGAATGTTCTGGCGCGCCCAGTTGAGGATATTGCCGCTGCCATCAACCTTCCCCAATCGACACTTGTCCTGCTTGTCGTGTCACTTACCGGTACAGCGATAACCTCCCAACCATTCAATTATGGCTTTGCGGTAGCTGCGGGCGGTCTGGTTATGGCATTCAGCATCGTCGGATTGGCAATTATGCACAAGCATATCCGCGGGTGGTCAATACGCGCGCCCATGTTGTTTTTCATTTACACAATGATCACACTGGTATTTTTTCCCATATATCTGTTTTCTTTTGCTGGTCTTTTGAAAGTAGCGGGAAACAAAAATCTCAATCGGAATTTGAATTCAGACGAGTAAAAATCTCCAGCTGTCTGGAGGCAAAACCATCTACTATGAAAAGGAACTGAAAATGGATGTAATACTTTTAGAGCGCATTACCAAACTGGGGCAAATGGGCGACACTGTAAAAGTCAAAGATGGCTATGCACGCAATTTTCTTTTGCCGCAGGGCAAAGCATTACGCGCAAATAAGGCAAATCTGACAGTATTTGAATCCCAGCGGGTTGAGTTGGAAGCAAGAAACCTGGAGCGCAAAAGTGAAGCAGAAAGCGTTCATACCAAGCTTGATGGTAATTCCTATATTGTTATACGTTCAGCTGGCGAAACCGGACAACTTTATGGCTCGGTTTCCACTCGCGATGTTGCGGAAACTCTGGATGTCGCAGGATTCAAGGTTCTGCGCAATCAGGTCAGTTTGCTTTCTCCAATCAAGGTTATTGGTCTGCATACAATCACCATTGCACTGCATCCGGAAGTGGAAACAACGATATCTGTCAATGTTGCCCGTTCAGAAGATGAGGCAAAACTGCAGGCGGCGGGCCAGGATTTAACCAAACGTGAAAATTATGAGATGGAACCGGTTGAAGATGAAGACGAACTGGACCTGTCTGAAGTATTTGATGATCCCGAGGGAGCCGATCTAAACGATGAAGCGGAATCAGAATCTGTCGATTCTGACGACGAGGTCAAGGATAACGACGCTGAACAAAGCGATGAAGACACAAAATAGAAACAAGCCCATTCTTTCTTCATCATTACCGGGCTGGGCCTTTTCGTGGCTACTTTGAACCGTTTGATGAAGCCACGAAAAGGGCTAGGGGCACAGGCGACTGTGCCCTTTTTGATTCTTATTATGGTTTCCAAAAACCGGGTGAATCAGATATTGTGGATGTGAATTTGTCCTGCAATGTCAAGCGCTGGTTTTGGTAGTTGATGACAGCCTGTGAATTGATGTGAATACTATGGATTTAAATTGCTTTGGCCCGCATATTTGTCGAGCAAAAATAAATCTTTGCAATTCGGTCTATCCTCATTCTGCCAATAGGCTATGACGTATTGGGGCGCAAAACAGAAAAAGAATCGAGATTGGACCATGGCAGACGCAGTACGCCAGTTGAATAACACTGAGGCATCCTACCGGCTGGCACCTCACAATATTGAGGCTGAGCAAGCATTGCTTGGAGCGATATTAGTCAATAATGACGCTTTTTACCGGGTTTCGGATTTTTTAAAACCCGATCACTTTTTTGAAGCTATCCACTCTCAGATATATGCCGTTGCAGGCGACATGATCCGCGCTACCAAGCGTGCCAATCCGATTACAATCAAAACATTTCTGCCGGCGGATGAAAAAATCGGCGACATTACAGTCACCCAGTACCTGGCGCGACTGGCCTCTGAAGCCACGACCATTATTAATGCCGAAGACTATGGCAGATCCATTTATGATCTGGCAACCCGGCGGTCATTGATTACCGTGGGCGAGGACATGGTCAATATTGCCTATGATGCGCCCATCGACATGCCGCCCAACCAGCAAATTGAAGATGCTGAACGCAGACTTTTTGAACTGGCGGAGACTGGTCGTTATGATGGTGGATTTCATGATTTTGGCTCAGCTATCAATGAAGCAATTGATCTCGCCAGTGCTGCTTACCAGCGTGATGGCGGTCTGTCAGGCACCGCAACCGGGTTCCAATCGGTAGATTCTCGTATGGGTGGATTACAGCGTTCGGATCTAATCATTCTTGCCGGACGCCCCGCCATGGGTAAAACGGCGCTTGCCACCAATATAGCATTCAACGTTGCCAATGAATATCGAGGTGACGTCAATGCGGATGGTAGCCCGCAGGCGATTGATGGCGGCATCGTCGGATTTTTCTCACTGGAAATGTCAGCGGAGCAATTGGCGACCCGCATTATCTCCGAGCAGACCGAGGTTTCTTCATCCAAAATCCGGCGTGGTGAAATAACCGAGACTGATTTTGAAAAACTTTCATATTGTGCTCAGGAAATGCAAAAAATACCGTTGTTTATTGACGAAACAGGCGGCATTTCAATTGCCCAACTGGCTGCCAGGGCCCGCCGGCTGAAACGCCAGCGGGGGCTGGATATCATGATTATCGATTATATCCAGTTGATGCAGGGATCATCGAATAAAAGTGATAACCGGGTGCAGGAAATCACCGAGATTACCACCGGGCTAAAAGCATTGGCAAAAGAATTGAACGTTCCAATTATTGCCCTGTCACAACTTTCCAGACAGGTGGAAAACAGGGATGACAAACGTCCCCAGTTGGCAGATTTACGTGAATCGGGATCGATTGAACAGGACGCGGATGTTGTGCTGTTTGTTTATCGTGAAGAATATTATCTGGAGAGGCTTGAACCCAAAGAAGGTACCGACGAATGGGTAAAATGGGAGGCAAACATGCTCGAAGCAAGAGGCAAGGCGGATATCATCATTGCCAAGCAGCGTCATGGTCCCACAGGTACAGCTAAATTGGCATTTCAGGGACAGTATACCCGGTTTTCAGACCTGATCGAAGCCAGTTATTTACCGGAATTCAACGAATAATTCAGAGTAACAAGATGACACCAGCTACCTATAATGTTGATGAGCACCTTGCCTCCTGCAGACTAACCATAAATCATGCGGCGCTGTGTGAGAACTGGCGCAAACTGGATATTGCGTCGTCGCAAGCGCGCACTGCCGGGGTTGTAAAAGCCAATGGTTATGGACTTGGGCTGGGTGAAATAGGACTTTCACTTGCAGCGGCAGGATGTGAGGTATTTTTTGTGGCAAATCCGGATGAAGGCATCCGTCTGAGGCGATCACTCAAAACCCGTGAAATATTTGTCTTTTCCGGTTTGACCCGGCGCAATGCGGCTGCTTACGCTGAAAGCAATCTGATCCCTGTTCTGAATACACTGGAAGATATTTCGGTCTGGGCTGAATTCTGGAAGCTGCGGGGTTCCCGTCGTCCCTGCGCTGTGCAGGTCGATACCGGCATGAACCGTATGGGTCTCAGTTCGAGCGATGTTGCCAGAATTGGTAACGATGAAAAAATTCGAAACTCAATTAACATTATCACAGTTGTTAGCCATTTGGCCTGCGCAGATGAGCCAGATCATTCAATGAATTTGTCACAACTGGAAAAATTCAGAAACTGTACAGAAATATTCAAGGGAAGTGAATTTTCCCTGGCCAACAGCGCTGGAATTGGTCTGGGACAGGCATATCATTTCAATCTGGTCAGACCCGGCATTGCATTATATGGCGGAGAATACACTATACCGGGTGAAAATCCGATGGAGGTTGTTGTCTCAGCAGAGGCACGTATTGTCCAGCTGCAAAATGTCAACAAAGGAGAGGTTATCGGTTATGGCGGTACTCACAGTTTTACCCGCGATAGCAAAGTAGCCACCGTTTCAGCTGGATATGCCGATGGTTATTTGCGCTCATCTTCAAACAAAGGAGACAATAGTGCGAAAGGTGCAATCGGCGACCTCAAAGTACCGGTGGTTGGGCGGGTATCGATGGATTACACAGCATTTGATGTGAGTGATATTCCCGATCAAATTCTTGAAAATACCGGCTATATAGAATTATTTGGCCACAATATCAGACTTGATGATGCTGCACGTGCCGCAGGTACTATAGGTTATGAATTTCTGACTTCCATTGGCCAGCGTTATTACAGAAATCACATCAATCAGCCTGAACATTCTCCCGGTCTGTCAACATAGGACGCCAACTGATGGCAAAATCACGGGCACAATTCATATGCCAGAATTGCGGAACAGTATTCAGCCGCTGGAATGGTAAATGCGATAGTTGTGGTCAGTGGAATACCCTGATTGAGGAAAATACCGCTTCCGGTATTGGTGCGTCTCCGGGTGCTGGAAAGCGGAAGGGTCATGCAATTGGACTGGTGCCTTTAAGTGGCGAAATCGAAGAGGCACCGCGTATTTCCACAGGTATTGAAGAACTGGACAGGGTGACCGGAGGCGGATTTGTACGCGGCGCAGCAATTCTCATAGGTGGTGACCCGGGCATTGGAAAATCGACATTGCTGACCCAGGCATCGGCAACATATTCCAGGGCTGGTCATGATGTTGTTTATGTATCAGGAGAAGAAGCGGTTGGACAAATCCGGTTACGGGCACAACGGTTGGGAGTTGCGGACACAAAGGTATTATTGGCGGCGGAAACCAATGTTGAGAATATCCTGACTACCCTGGATATGGGAAAACCCCCTGCCCTTTTGATAATTGACTCGATACAGACATTATGGACAGCAACAGCAGAATCCGCCCCTGGTTCAGTTACCCAGGTGCGGGCATCGGTCCAGGCAATGATACGTTACGCAAAAAAAACCGGCACTGCCGTCATACTGGTAGGCCATGTAACTAAAGACGGACAGATTGCAGGACCACGAGTAGTAGAACATATGGTCGATGCTGTATTGTATTTCGAAGGGGAGCGCGGTCATCATTTTCGTATCTTGAGAACTGTTAAGAATCGCTTTGGCCCGACCGATGAAATCGGTGTTTTTGAAATGACCGGAAAAGGACTGCAGGAAATATCCAATCCTTCGGAATTGTTCCTGAACGAACGGGCGATCTCTTCTCCCGGTGCAGCGGTTTTTGCAGGACTTGAGGGCACGCGACCGGTACTGGTTGAAATACAGGCACTGGTCGTTCCATCGCCACTTGGAACACCGCGCCGGGCGGTAGTTGGTTGGGATACGGCACGTCTTTCGATGGTGCTTGCGGTGCTTGAAGCACATTGCGGCATACGCCTGGGATCTCATGATGTATATCTTAATGTGGCGGGTGGATATCGAATATCCGAACCCGCCGGAGATCTGGCCGTAGCTGCAGCGTTGATTTCTTCACTCAGCGGTAATGCGCTTCCCCAGAGAAGCGTCTATTTTGGTGAAGTTAGCCTGTCGGGCGCAGTGCGTGCGGTAGCCCAGACAGAGATGCGCATCAAAGAGGCTTCAAAACTGGGATTTACAAGTGCCACAAAACCGGTATCAGCTGAAAAACAAAAATTGGTCCCGGCGGATTTCAACGTATCGGAAATTGATGAACTTGCAGAACTGGCGGCCAATATCGTCGGTTCCCAATATCAGCAAAACGAACTTGATGGTAACAATTAGTCACCTGACGCTAAATCTTTCCTACAAATTACAAGATGACTTGAACCTACGGCAATACTCGGCTATTGCATCGACTCAAGCAGGTATCAGTATTCTGAAACTTATCCACAATACTGACGCAGGAGCGCGAACAGGACACCGCCATGCCAATCACTATTTTCGATGGAATATTGCTGGCCATCATGCTGTTTTCGGGTTTGTTGGCAATGGTTCGGGGATTTTCCCGTGAAGTTTTATCCGTTGGTTCCTGGATCGCAGCAGCTGCAGCTGCTTTTTACTATTTTCAGAAGCTTTCGCCTTATATTGCCAAATATACTGCGTCGATATCAGAATCAAAAACGGTGGCTGATATTGCTGCCGCCGGGATAATATTTCTTGTTACCCTGATTATTGTCAGCATTTTGACCATGAAAATCGCCGATGTTATTGTTGACAGCCGGATCGGCGCTCTTGATCGTTCACTGGGATTTGCCTTTGGTGCTGCCAGGGGATTACTGCTGGTCGTGGTTCCGCTGATGTTTTATAACTGGCTTGTCCCTGATGTCAGCAAGCAGCCTGTCTGGATATCCAGTGCAAAGTCAAAACCAATGCTGGAATCAATCGGTGAATCAATAGTGCAGCTTTTACCTGATGATAGCGAGCGCTCACTGATTGACAGACTGAATCGCAAAAATGATGAAACACCGGATTCGAACACGTAATTTCTGCCACCAAGAGTCCGTTCAACAGTATTCAACAGGGTTTGATTTTGCAAAAATTGATTAATATCAACAAAATTTTCGCAGCCCAGGGTACCCTTTGCAGGAATATTTTCGCTGATAGTGAGCAGTTTATGCAAAACCCTTCGGGCGGGCCATATTTTAGTACTTATTGTGGAAAATCAAACTTGAAGGCAACCAGCCTGCGGCACTTGATTTTCCTCAATAATCCATCAAAATATGACCCGTCAAACCCTGTTGTATATTGCTGAACAACCTCTGAGGAACCTCCCATGTCCTTTGTCGAATATGATGATGACAAACTGCATGAAGAATGCGGTGTTTTTGGAATATTCGGACATGCAGATTCTGGTGCGCTAACCACTTTGGGATTGCACTCACTACAACACCGCGGGCAAGAAGCTGCAGGCATAGTGTCCTTTGACGGAAAGCAGTTTCATGCCGAGCGACATCGTGGACTGATTGGAGATTCATTTACCAACCAGTCTGTAGTTGAAGCCCTGATGGGGCATCGGGCGATTGGTCACACCCGCTATTCGACAACCGGCGGCGATGAAATGCGGAATATCCAGCCATTTTTTGCCGAATTCTTTGGTGGGGGATTTGCTGTCGCACATAATGGCAATATCACCAACGGAAGTGCTTTGCGCCGTGAACTCCAGCACGAGGGTGCAATTTTCCAGTCAACATCTGATACAGAAGTGATCCTGCACCTTCTGGCAATGGCAAAAGAGTCAAAATTCGTCGATCGTCTGAAGGAAACCCTGACCCGCCTGGAGGGTGCTTTTTCGCTGGTTGGTATATCCGCCAAGAAAATGATCGGTTGCCGTGATCCATTGGGCGTACGCCCATTGGTATTGGGAGACCTGGACGGGGCCTATATACTTGCATCGGAAAGTTGCGCTCTGGATATTATTGGTGCCAGATTTGTACGGGATATCGAACCGGGTGAACTTGTAATAGTAACGGATGACGGGATTGTCAGTCACCGTCCTTTTGAAAGCTCAAAACAGCGATTTTGCATTTTTGAATATGTCTATTTTGCCCGCCCGGACAGTATGATTGAAGGCAAAAATGTCTATGATGTCAGAAAAAATATCGGTGGTGAACTGGCCACGGAAAGCCCCTGCGATGTCGATATCGTAATTCCGGTCCCGGATTCGGGAACGCCTGCGGCAATTGGATTTGCCCAGGCAGCGGGTTTGCCATTTGAACTGGGAATAATAAGAAACCATTACGTGGGTCGGACTTTTATTCAGCCAAGCGAATCCATTCGTCACATGGGAGTCAAACTCAAACACAATGCCAACCGTAAGTTGATTGAGGGCAAACGGGTGGTTTTGGTTGATGATTCAATTGTACGTGGAACAACATCCCGTAAAATCGTGCAGATGGTTCGTGAAGCTGGCGCATCGGAAGTTCATCTTCGCGTTGCCAGTCCGCCAACCCGGGCCTCATGCTTTTATGGTGTGGACACTCCCGAAAGGCAAAAATTGCTGGCTTCGCGAATGAGTGTTGAAGAAATGACCGATTTTATTCGGGTCGATTCCCTGGCATTCGTTTCAATTGAAGGCCTTTACAGGGCCACCGGAGAGGCCAGCCGCAACGATGAAACGCCGCAATATTGTGACGCATGTTTTAGTGCAGAATATCCCACCTGCCTGACCGACCATGAAAACAGGGAAAATGTCACTAACCTGAAATTGCTGGTGGAAACCAAAGGCTAATTTATGAAACTTCTTAAAGGACGTGTCATCGCGGTCAGCGGTGCATCGCGCGGGATAGGATACCATGCCGCATTGGAGATGGCCCGCCAGGGTGCCCAGGTGATAGCTATAGCGCGGACCGTTGGAGGGCTGGAGGAACTGGATGATAGTGCCGCGGACATGGAAGGCAGTTTCACACTGGTTCCCATGGATATAACCGATTTTGAAGCGATTGATCGTCTGGGCGGGGAGATTGCCCAGCGCTGGGGGAAACTGGATGGATTCCTTGGCAATGCGGGCATGTTGGGCGGATTGTCTCCCCTTGGACATGTGGAACCAAAAATATTTGATAAAGTGATGGCAACTAATGTCACTGCAAACTGGCGCTTTATCCGTTCGTTTGATGCATTGTTGAAAGCAGCAGACAATGCGCGGGTTTTATTCATGACTTCCGCAATTACACGTTCGCGTAAGGCATTCTGGGGACCCTATGCCATGTCTAAGGCAGCAGTGGAAAATCTGGCTCTGACCTATGCCGCTGAATGCGTCAATACCAATATCAAGATCAATCTTTATGATCCGGGACCAGTGCGCACTGCAATGAGAGCGCAAGCCATGCCGGGAGAAGATCCCAACAGTCTGGCCCATCCAAAAGAACTCGCCGCATCGATTGTCGCTCTTTTGGCTGATGATGTTGATGAGACTGGCATGATTTACGGTTACTCAACGGCAAACTTTTCCACCCCCGAATAAATACTAACTTCCTTTGATGCCATATTCGAATTCTGCCCACATAAACACCAGCATGCTCTCCCGATTTTTGGTTGCAGAATGAATCAATTGGTCGTTTTGCCTGCTTTCAAAAAAAAAATTATTATATGCTTGAATGATATATAAACCATCATCATATATAGGAAACGAATTTGCAGCTGTTCAACCAGGATAGATGAATTTGACTAATTGAAACCCTGCCGAGAAGACGATTATGAATGTTAGAACACTTTGTCTGGCGATTTTGAATATTCAGGACGCCACAGGTTACGAAATCAAAAAACTTTCAATAGAAGGTGCTTTCCAGCATTTTGTGGAAGTTAGCTTTGGTTCAATCTATCCAGCGCTTTCCAAGCTGGAACAAGAGGGATTGGTATCATGCCAGGCCGAAGAACAAGACGGCAAACCTGATCGGAAAATTTACTCCATTACGCCAGAAGGCAAATCGGAATTTGTCAAATTGATTAATGTTCTTCCAAAGGCTGACAAATTCAAATCTGAATTTCTGCTGCTTTCTATAAATGCTGATATCGCCAGCCGTTCGTTGCTGGAAGCGGCGATAAATGCCCAATTGTCCCAGCACGAGGGTGAGATGGAAATGATGATGAATCTGCTTGAAGAATGTGACCAACCAGCGCTTGTCTGGACGGCCAATTACGGCAGAGCGGTTGTTGAGGCGAAAATCAAGTATTTGAAGGCCAATAAAGATCAGCTGTTGATACTGGCACATAATACACAAGCTGCCCAGGCAGCGGAATAATAGAAACTGGATTAGAAAATCATGGCCTTCAAAATCAAGGGCTCACATATTGTCGCGATAGTTATTGCAGCCGGTGTATCGGGGTGGATGTATACCGGCAGCTCAGTTGTCGGGGGGCAACCTCCAAAGGAAGGCGTAACGCCCATCGTCAAACGCGAAGCGGAGCGTTCATCCAAATTATTCAGGGTCCGCTATGTAAGCATTAATCCTGAACCATGGTTGGATAAACTGACTGTGCATGGACAGACTAAAGCTTCAGCGGTGGTGTCTGTTCGTGCCCAGGTATCAGGCATTTTGATTAATCGGCTGGTAAATAAAGGAGACCATGTCTCGAAAAACCAGATCGTATGCAAAATAGATCCAGGCGCCAGAACGGCGCTCCTGGCCAAGTTCCAGGCACGATTGGCGAAAGTTGAAGCAGATCACACGGCAAATTCTACGCTGGTTGAAAAAGGTATTGTTTCCAAAAACTTACTGAAAACAATGAAGGCGTCACTTGATGCAGCCAAAGCGGAAATCAAAGAGGCGAGATTAAAGCTTGAGAGATCGGACATTCGCGCGAACGCTTCGGGCATTGTCCAGGACCCGGTTGCTGAAGTTGGCGACATGTTAAGTATTGGTTCGCCATGTGTGACTCTGGTTCAATCTGATCCGATCAAATTTACAGGGCAAATTTCCGAACGTGATATTGCCATAGTAAGAGTTGGTGCAAGCGCTTCAATAGAACTAATCTCTGGCAAAGTCGTGTCCGGGGTGGTGCGTTATATTTCGCCATCTGCCGACACTAACACCCGAACTTTTCTCACCGAAATCGAAATCCCTAACACCAATGGCAGAATTCGAGTCGGAATGACAGCTCGCGCGAAAATCAAATTGCCGACCATCGACGCCTATCGCATCTCTCCATCCTGGATTACGCTTTCCGACGACGGTAAGGTTGGTGTGCGAACAATTGATGAAAATTCAATTGTTGATTTTGCTCCTATCAAAATTGTTGATCAAACCAAAAATGCGTTTTGGGTTCAAGGATTGCAACCTGGATCGAAGATCATATCCCTTGGACAGGAATATGTCATCGCTGGTGAAAAAGTTGAAGCGGTCGTTGAGACTGTCAACAGTGAAGGTATCAAGCAATGATCGGAGCCCTTGATACCATATTGCAACGGCCGAAGACCGTGCTGACCCTAATGGTCGTTCTGGTTGTTGCCGGGGTGTTTGCCTATATTGGAGTACCCAAAGAGGCAAATCCGGATATTGATGTACCGATATATTTTGTCTCGGTATCCCAGCAGGGAATATCACCCAAAGATGCTGAGCGACTTTTGGTACGCCCGATGGAAACGCGCCTGCAAGGACTGGAGGGATTGAAAGAAATAACCGCCGTTGCTTCACAGAGTCACGCCGGGATAATCCTTGAGTTCAATGTTGGTACAGACAAAGATAAAGTACTGGCAGATATTCGCGATAAGGTAGATCAGGCGCAGGCTGAACTCCCCGCTGAGGCAGATGAACCGTCGGTATTCGAGACTAATTTTGCCTTGCAACCCACCATCATCGTTACCCTTTCAGGAAAACTTCCGGAACGCACTTTATTTACCCATGCACGCAAACTGAAAGACGAGATTGAGGCAATCGCTACCGTACGCGAAGCCAACCTTTCGGGAAACCGCAGCGAAATGCTGGAGGTTGAACTCGATCTTTTGAAGATGGAATCCTATGATCTGACGCAAGTTGAGTTGATTAATGCACTGAATCAAAACAACCAGCTGGTGGCAGCAGGATTTATTGATGACGGTCAGTCACGGTTCAATGTAAAGGTTCCCGGACTGGTCGAATCCGGTCGGGATGTTTATGATATCCCGATCAAGCAGAGTGGTGATGGTGTAGTCACGCTTGGCGATATTGCCACGATCAAGCGAAACTTCAAGGATGCTTCCTCATTTACGCGGGTGAATGGTGAACCGGCAATTTCGATTGAAGTAGTCAAACGAATTGGCACAAATATTATCGAGAATAATGAAGAAGTTCGCCGCGTAGTTGCCGAATTTACCAAAGACTGGCCCAGCCCGATCAAGATCAATTTCCTGCTCGATCAATCCAGCTTCATATTTGAAGTTTTGGGTTCACTTCAGTCTTCTATCATGACGGCAATTGCACTGGTGATCATCCTTGTGGTTGGAACGCTGGGAATTCGCTCTGGCATATTGGTTGGCCTGGCAATCCCGGCATCATTTATGATCGGTTTCCTTATCCTGTCCGCACTTGGCATGACTGTTAATATGATGGTTATGTTTGGCCTCGTGTTGACGGTCGGCATGCTGGTTGATGGAGCGATTGTGGTAACAGAATATGCCGATCGCAAGATGGCTGAAGGCATGCCTTCCAGTGAAGCCTATCGCAGAGCGGCAAGGTTGATGTTCTGGCCGGTAATTTCATCTACAGCGACAACATTGGCTGCATTCATGCCACTGTTGTTATGGCCAGGTGTTGTAGGCGAATTCATGAGCTATTTGCCAATAATGGTCATCATAGTGCTGAGCTCATCATTGCTGACTGCTCTGATTTTTATTCCCGCTACCGGAGCTATGATAGGAGCGATAGCTGAACCAGTTGGCCAATATTTCAACCGGAATAAAAAGGACCAAAATGACGATCAGGACAGCATCGCCAGCTTGTTGTCGTCGCGAAACAAATTGAACCTGAAAAGCATTACCGGTGGAACCGGTGTGTATCTCAGGTTCCTCAATGCCCTCACCTCCAACTTGTTTCGAAATCTTATTGTGATAGCGGCGGCTGTCGGGATTGTATTCTGGGCATTCACAGCATTTATCTCAAACAGCAAAGGGGTGGAGTTTTTTGTCGAAGAAGAACCGGAGGTTGCGATCATTTTCGTTTCCGCTCGAGGCAATCTTGCAGCGGAAAAAATCCGCAATATCGCTATAGTGGTGGAAAAACAGATATTGCAGGTTCCCGGTATTGACAACATTGTTATGACGGCCAGGGCATCCGGTGGCGGCAGTGATGGTGGGGGAATAGATACTACTGCGCCCCAGGATATACCCCCAGATGTTGTTGCCACAATACAAGTAGAATTGGTTGACTATTCAAAGCGCCGAAAAGCAGAAGAAATATTCACGGAAATTCGAAAGCGTACGGCAAATATTGCCGGGATAAGAATTGAAATCCGGAAAATAGATGGCGGTCCGCCTACCGGCAAAGATGTCAGACTTCAAGTCAGATCGACTGACTACGATCAAATGGTTTCAAGTGTTGGAAAAATTCGACAATTTTTCGACACTCTTGAGGATATCAAGGATTTGGAAGACACGCGCCCGTTGCCAGGTATTGAATGGGAGTTGAAAGTCGACCGTGAAGAGGCAGGCCGGTACAATGCGGGTATCACTTCGGTTGGCGCAATGATCCAGCTTGTCACCAATGGGGTCTTGCTGGGCAAATACAGGCCCGATGATTCTGAAGATGAACTGGATATCAGAATCCGCTTACCCAAGGAACAGCGATCGCTGGACCAACTGAAACAGCTGCGATTGCGTACGCAGAATGGCCAGGTTCCAATCTCCAATTTTGTGAAGATGAAACCGGTTCAAAAAGTATCATCGATCACCCGCAAAGACGGTCAGTACTCAATGAGTGTGAAGGCCAATATCGTCAAGGGTGTCAAATTTGGTGATCGTGAACTGACTCCGGATGACAAGGTAAAGGAAGTACAATCCTGGTTAGATAGTCAGGATTGGCCGGAAAGTATTACGCTGAAATTTCGCGGTGCAGATGAAGATCAGAAAAAATCTGAGGAGTTTTTGGAGAAAGCCGCCATAGGCGCATTGTTCATGATGTTTATCATTCTGCTAACGCAATTTAATTCTTTTTACCAGACATTCCTTACGCTGATGACGGTAATTCTGGCAGTGGTCGGCGTATTGATCGGCATGATGATCACCGGCCAGAAATTTTCCATTATTATGTCAGGAACCGGAGTTGTTGCCCTGGCAGGGATCGTGGTAAATAACGCCATTGTTCTGATTGATACCTATAATCGACTGCGCGCTGAAGGGGCAGATGTGCATGATGCAATACTAAAAACATCAGCCCAGCGCATGCGTCCCATAATGCTGACAACAGTCACCACCATTCTTGGATTGGTACCGATGGCACTGGCAATCAATGTTGATTTCTTTCAGCGGGTGGTATCTTACGGGTCGATTACATCAATCTGGTGGATACAATTATCTACAGCAGTGATTTCCGGTCTGGCTTTTTCAACATTGCTGACACTAATACTTATACCGGTATTACTGAGTATGCCGGCAAATATTGCTTCCTTTTATAATCTTTACCTCCGCCGCTCCAGTGACAATCTTGTAGCTGCAAGTGCAACGCCGTCAGGCTCTGTCAAAGTCGAACCAGATACTTTGGGCGACATGGCAATTGCCAATCAGGCAATAGTCCCACCAAGGGCAGCGAACAGGTCCAGGGTTAAAAATGCAAAGTCAGCAGGTAAACGCAAGACTGCGGCAAAAGCCAAGAAAAGAACACGGCTGCAAAAATCTAAAAAGAATCTTCGTGAAGCGGCAGAATAGAGAATTTATTGCTGATCACTACTTTTGTTTTCCAGCACGAGTTTGGTTTGCCAGGCCTTGTTCAACTTGCGCCACGACATCACACCAATAGGCAGGCCCAGCAAATAGGAAACGGAGATGAGAGTAAGTGATTCCCATGGATTGCTAAGTAAAAATGCAACTGCCAGCACTCCGGCAATCATCAGCGGAAAAACCAGATCCCGGCGAACACGCTGACCCATATTCTTGCCCGACCAGGTCGGAATATTTGACACCATCAGCAAGCCAATGGCTAACGCATATAGAGCAGAAATATGTGGTAACTGGCGCAAGCTCTCCAATCCCAGTTGCCCAAGATAAACCGGGAGTAAAACCAGCAGGGCTGCAGCAGGTGCCGGCACACCGAGGAAAAAGTTTTTTTGCCATTCGGGCTGGGCAGGATTTTCCAGCATTACATTAAAACGCGCAAGGCGAAGCCCTGCCCCTATCACATAGATCAGGGCACAGATCCAGCCAAAATTTCCAGCCTGGGAAAGGGTCCAGAAATATAAAAGCATGGCTGGAGCAACGCCGAAATTAACAAAATCAGCCAGACTGTCCATCTGGGCACCAAAACGGGTTACCGATTTCAAAAACCGGGCGACACGCCCATCCAGACCATCCAGTATCGCCGCCAGTACAATTGCACCGATAGCCAGTTCAAAACGACCTTCGACAGAAAATCGGATAGCGGTCAGGCCTGAACAAATTGCCAACAGGGTCAGCAGATTTGGAAATACCACCTTGATAGGGATATCGCGAATGCGGGTTGGGCCCACCGGTTTATTAACCGGATTTTCACCGTTTTTGTCTTCGTCCTGCTCATTTTCAGGCTCGAAGGGTTGAAATGGCACTTCAATCATATTGTCTCTATCAATTGACTCGGGTTACCGGAACAATTCCATCAACATCAAACGCAGCAAGAATAGTCTCTCCTGCTATCATTGTCTGACCAATAGCAACTCTGGGCACAGCACCATCAGGCAAATAAACATCAAGACGCGATCCAAACCTGATCAAGCCGAACCGCTCCCCAGCTCCCACTTCCTCACCAGTTTCAGCCCAGCATATTATTCGCCTGGCAACCAGTCCGGCAATTTGTACGACAGCTATTTCGCCATGCGGGCTATCCAGTACCAGAGAACTTCTCTCATTCTCCAGAGAGGCTTTGTCGAGTTCTGCAGACAGGAATGAACCGGCTCGGTAGACTTTGCGTAAAATCTTCCCGCGTGAAGGAGCCCGGTTCACATGACAGCTAAATACATTCATAAACACCGATATACGCAACATCTGTTTGTCGCCCATATCAATTTCCGGTGGCGGTGCCAGGTTTGTTATATGAGAGACAACACCATCGGCGGGTGATATTACCAAATCATCATTTATCGGTGTGACGCGTTCAGGATCCCTGAAAAAATATGCGCACCAAAGCGTTAAAGCCAACCCGAGATAAAACAAAGGATCCCAAATCCAGCCAATAATAAATGAAATCACCAAAAAGGCCGCTATGAATGGATATCCCGCCCGGTGAATCGGAACCATGGAATCCCGGATTGAATTTACTACACTCATGCAATTGCCTACCCAGTTAATATCCGTATGATATGTATACCATACACCACCGTTGAAACACTAATTATTGAATTAGATCAAGAAGCCCTGTTCATCATTTTCCCGAGCTGCACGAAGGCGTTCTTCAGCTTCAGTTGCCTCCAATTGACGATTCCACATTTGTGCATACAGACCATCCAGTTTCAACAACCTGGAATGGGTTCCGCGTTCGCAAATCTCACCGTCTTTTAGCACAATTATTTCATCAGCATTTACCACAGTCGACAATCTATGGGCAATAACCAATGTCGTTCGGTCCCTGGATACCATGTCGAGAGAGTATTGAATTTCCCGTTCAGTTTGGGTGTCCAATGCTGATGTCGCTTCATCAAGAATCATTATTGGAGGTGCCTTCAACAGGGTTCTGGCAATCGCAACGCGTTGTTTTTCTCCACCGGACAGTTTCAATCCGCGTTCTCCCACCTCAGAATTGAAACCATCAGGCAACGATTTGATGAAATCGCCGATTTGTGCGAGATTTGCTGCTTCGACAACTTCATCATCGCTGGCTTCACTGCGTCCATAGCGAATATTATAGAGAATTGTGTCATTAAACAGAACTGTATCCTGGGGCACCATTCCTATGGCCCCGCGCAGAGATTTTTGTTGCACTTGGCGAATGTCCTGACCATCAATTTCGATGGATCCGCTGGTTACGTCATAAAACCTGAACAGCAGTCGGGATATGGTGGATTTACCCGCACCCGATGGCCCGACAATAGCAACAGTCTTACCCGGCGGCACATGAAAAGAAACATTTTTAAGTATATTGCGATCTGATTCATAGTGAAAATCAACGTTGGAAAAACGGATTGAACCTGCTTCCACTTTCAGAGGCAGGGAACCTGGACTATCCTGAATTTCCTGTTCAACATCCAACAGTAAAAACATTTCCTCCAGATCAGTCAGTCCCTGGCGAATTTCACGATAGATAAAGCCAATAAAGTTGAGCGGGATAGAAAGTTGCATCAATAATGCGTTGATCATAACAAAATCACCCAGCGTCTGAGTGCCATTGGTGACTGCCACAGCTGACATCGCCATACAAGCAGCCATGCCCAGACCTATGAAGATCGCCTGCCCAAAATTTAGCCATGCAAGCGAAGTCCAGACCCGAACAGCTGCCCGCTCATATCGCGACATCGACTGATCATATCGGGCGGTTTCAAGTTCCTCATTACCAAAATATTTCACAGTCTCAAAATTCAGAAATGAATCAATCGCCTTGGAATTTGCGTCTGTGTCGTTTTCATTCATGTCCCGGCGAATATCAATTCGCCAATTGCTGGCGCGAATTGTGAACCAGACATACAGCCAGATCATAGTGGCAATGACAAGAACATACCAAAAATTGAATTGGTACCAAATCACAATTGCCATAAAGAAAAATTCAAGGATGGTTGGGCCACCGTTCAAAATTGTAAAACGGACTATCGATTCAATGCCCTTTGTGCCACGCTCGATAATGCGTGACAGGCCACCAGTACGTCGTTGCAGATGATATCGGAGGGAAAGAGAGTGTATGTGACGAAATACGATATTGGATAACCGACGCACAGCATGTTGTCCAACACTGGAAAACAGGGCATCCCTGAGCTGGGTAAATCCTACTATTGCCACACGCCCAACACCATATGCTATCACCAACATTACCGGCGTAACCAGCCAGGCCGGCCAGGGAGCATAATTTCCTCCCTCACCTGTTAGCGCATCGGTTGCCCATTTATATAAAAATGGTACTAAAACAGTAATAACTTTGGCCACGACAAGCAGAGCGAAGGCAAAAACTATCCGCAGCTTCAGATCCGGGCGATCTGATGGCCACATGAACGGCCACAAGTTACGTATCGTTGAAAATGTCTTATCACTTTCCGCGCTGACTGTAGGCACCAGTTCCGGCGAGTCTGGGATGCCATTTGCAGTTTTTTGTCGTTTTGAAGAAATTGAGTCACCGATGTTTTGCACAGGATCTGCCATTTATCATTCATTCCAATCTTGATTTTGAAGACTGGACAACTCGGAGGAGCCAGATTTGCTGATAATTCTGCCAACCAGCGTCAACGCGCTTATTGCCTTTCCAAGAACCTCAGGGTTCAGCGAATAATGCGAACAATTTCCGACCGGTCGATAATCTATCATGCCAGCTTTGTTCAGTATTTTCAGGTGCTGAGATATTGTTGATTGCGCAAGAGGAATAGTGGCGCAAAAATCGTTACAACAACAGTTTCCCTGATTTCCGAGTGATTGCAATATTTGAAGGCGAACCGGATGCGCCAACGCTTTCAATTGCTCGGCAAGAAGCGATGCCTCTTCATCATTGAACAAAACATTTTGCTTTTTGCGTTGCCCTGGCGGTGATTCAGATTTATTACTCATTCTTCATCGTTTATCGTCGATTAACGATGAAGTCAATCCAATAACAAAAATTTGCCGCGGCAAAAACAAGTCTATTTTTGCTCGAAATCCCGGTGCAAGTCTTTCGCCCGGTTTTCAATCAACTTTCATCTGCGCGGTTAACGTCAACCATTTTCTCAGGCACCTTGAATATCTGACCTGGGTAAATCAGATCCGGGTTTTTAATCTGATCCCTGTTAGCCTGATATATGGTCGAATACCGAATTCCGCGCCCAAGGATACGCTGTGAGATGCGCCACAGGTAATCACCCCTTCGAATAATAACTGACGAGCCAGTGCGAATAACTCTTTTCGGCTTTGCCACGACGGCATGTTCTGGTTTGGAAACTTCTTTTGCTACCGGAACTGTCTGTGGTGTTTTAACTTCAACCGGTTTTGTTTTGTCCCCTTTTACAAGATTACGTGTAACCTTTGTTTCAGAAGTACCCGCTTCTTTTGATTGATCCTCAAGCCTGGCAACCTCTACTGATTTTTGGTCAGATTCTACTGTTTTTACAGGCTTTGTCGGTGCTTTCTCAGCTTCTACGATTTTCACCGTCTTTGTTTCAACCTCAACCTCTTTCACAGGCTCTTCGGCCGCTTTCACCACTTCTGCGGTTTTTGTCTCAGGCTCCGCAGTCTTAACCGATTTTGCTTCAGGTTCCGCCACTTTTACCGCTTCCGTTTTTTGCCCGGTTGCTTTTTCAGATACCAATTCTGATTCTGCTGTTTTTACCGGTTTTAGTTCACGAACTTCCTTTTTTGCCTCTTCTGCTTCGGGTGCTTTTGCAACAATAACCGGTTCAGGGGGTTTGTCATGAATTAATGGAACTTCAGCCCGCGCCACTACAACTGCAGTGCCATCACCAAGCATATCTGCACGCACTGTATGGCTCCCAAATCCAAGGGTAGAACTGGATTCGACCAGGAAAATTCCCCGAGAATTAACTTTTGCATTACCCATGAACCGTTCATCAATATAAATGTTGATTACGCGGCCAGGTTCTCCGGTTCCCGCAACAAATACTTTTTCACCTTCCACTTCGACTGCTTCAAGAAATACCGGTTTTAGAACTTTTGGCTCTGGCGTGGGCTGTTTTTTGATTTCTGTTACCTGAACGGGATTCGACTGTTCAACACTGGCGTTTTTTTCAGGCCTGGGCTCAGGAACAACCTTGGCTTCGGGAACCGGGTCTGATTCCATTTTTGCAACTTCCACCGGAGGAGATTCTGCTTTGGCAGTGGTTTCAGCTTCGGGTTTTTCTTCTTCCTTGACAACTTCTACAGGTGCAGATTTTGCTTCCTCTTTGGCAACAATCTCAGGTTCCGGTTTCTTTTCTATCCTGGCAGCAACCTCAGGCGCCGGTTTTTCTTCCGATTTTGGAACCTGTATCAGTTTGCTGGCTTCTCCGGGCTTTGACACCATCGCCAATGATTCGCCCTCACCTTCCGGAATACTGACTATTCCGGCTTCGACAGATAATACGACGCTACCATCTTTGCTGATGGCTCGAATATACAATTCATAATTTCCGGGTTTCAGGGACTGGGCAAATACAACGACAAAATCGCCATTATCAGCAGATTTTGAATTGCCCAATATCTGATCATTGTGAATAATCTCTATCTGACTATCAGGGGTGGCTGTCCCGGCAACTACTACTGACCCATCTTTCTCTACGCGTAGCAAATCAAACTCAGGCAATCTGGATTTGACGACCTCAACTTCCGGCTGCGGTACTGCTTCCGGCTTTTTCGCAGGTTGAACAATGGCAGGAGGTGAGACAGTCTGTTCAGAATCCTTGTAATTTTTATAGATATAGGCACCTGCCCCAATGGCTACTGCACCACCGACAATTGCCGCCACCAAAGGAATTATTTGTACTGCCATATTTTTACCCTGGTTGATTACCTTCGCATCAATTGTAGTTTAATACAGATCGAAAAGTAAGATTTTTTCAAGACCTGAGATTTGAAGACCCTTTAATATTGCTTTTAACCTGATTTATGGTCACAAGCCAAGCTTACTTCGCACAATAACCTATAATGGGCACCCATTATGGGTCATTTCAGCTGAATGGAGATAATATGAAACCTGGAAAATCTGTTTGCGTTTATTGTGGCTCTCACCCGGGAAATGACCCGGATTACATGGCTCAGGCTACTTTGCTTGGCGCAAATATTGCAAAAAGCGGGTTTCGTCTGGTTTATGGCGGAGGAACCTGGGGTATAATGGGCGCTGTGGCCCATGGATGTCTTGATGCGGGCGGAGAAGTTTTAGGTATTATTCCCGAATTCCTCGTCAATCATGAGGGTCGACGTGAGGAATTAAATGTTCTGACAGAATTGCGAATCACCAAAGACATGCATGAACGCAAGGGATTATTGTTTAATGAAGCCGATGCCTTTGTCGCGTTACCGGGAGGCATCGGCACACTGGAAGAACTGGTTGAAGTCCTGACCTGGGCACAATTGGGTCGACATTCCAAGCCGATAGTCATGGCTTCACTTAAGGGGTTCTGGAATCCGCTGGAAAAGTTACTCGATCAAATGGATAAAAACGGGTTTATCCATTCCGGCGACAAACTAAAACCAATTGTTGTCGATGATATTGAGAAAGTTGTACCAATCATACAGGATCGACTTGCTGCATCCTGACCTGGCGCATTCCGGACCAGGTGTATAACACAATCGCTGTCCAGATCAGCAGGAACGAAAAAAACTGCCATCGGTCAAACGGTTCGTCAAATATGAATACACCAATGAATAAAATCATCGTGGGAATAATATATTGCATGATTCCGACTGTAGCCAGGCGCAGCCTCTTTGTTCCATAGGCAAACAAAATAAGTGGCACTGCGGTAACCGGACCACAAGCTAACAACAAAAGAGTGTCAGTGGCAGTACGTCCAAAATACGAGGAACCAGAAAAACCCAGGTAAAATACATAGGGAACTGCAATGACTGACAATAACAGCACTTCCAGCATGAAACCCTGGGTCGGACCAATATCAACGGTTTTCTTGATCAGGCCATAAATTGCGAACGCACCGGCAAGTATGATAGCGACCCATGGAAACGCACCGGCATTATAGGTCAAAATGGACACGGCCAGGATTGCCAGTGCTAACGCGAATATTTGAAGCCGGCCCAGTTTTTCACCCAAAAAAACCATTCCCAATGCGATAGAGAACAAGGGATTGATATAATATCCCAGTGCAGCTTCAATGGTCCTCTCCACGGCGATTGCCCACACATACACACCCCAATTGATTGAAATAACAATCGCAGATACCGCCACAGCAGCCAGTTTGGATGGCGAGAATAATACTCTGACAATATCGCGGGTTCTACCGACAATCAGAAGAAACACCAATGCCACCGGAATTGACCAGATTATCCGACTGGCCAACACTTCCAGTGTAGTGACATGGGAAACTGCCTTCATAAACAAAGGCATGATACCCCACAGCATGAAAGCTGATAATGTGTAGAAAATTCCAGCGCGCGATTGATCTGAAGCGGTCAAATTTGAGGCCTCTGCTTGTTGTTTATCGCCCGTTGGCAGCAATCATCAGTTTGTAGTTTATTGAATCGACCAAGGCCTGAAATGATGCATCAATAATATTTTCTGATACGCCGATGGTTGTCCAGCGGCGACCACTGGCATCCATTGAATCGATCAGCACCCTGGTAATAGCCTCTGTGCCTCCATTCAGGATTCGCACCTTGAAATCCACCAGTTCCAGATCACTGATATCACTTTGAAATTTGCCCAGGTCCTTGCGAATGGCTTTGTCAAGGGCATTAACCGGCCCTTGCCCTTCTGCCACGGACATTATTTGCGCGCCATCAATTTCCACTTTGACAACAGCCTCTGAAACCGTGGTAATCTCACCATTTGCATTGTACCGCCGTTCAACCTGTGTGCGGTAACTTTCCACATGAAACAATTTTTGTACATGGCCCAATCGACGTCTTGCCAATAACTCGAAACTTGCCTCTGCTGCCTCATATGCATATCCCTTGGCTTCACGCTCCTTGATAGTTGCGATCAGACTGTCAAGGCGCGAATCATCTTTCGAGACCTGGACTCCGCACCGTTCAAGCTCAGTCAGAAAATTGGCCTTGCCGCCCTGATCCGACACCATGACGCGCCGCATATTGCCAACATCAGCAGGTTTCACATGCTCATAGGTATCGGGTTCTTTCAAAATTGCCGATGCGTGGATTCCAGCCTTGGTTGCAAAAGCGGATGAACCAACATAAGCGGCCTGGGAATCCGGCGCACGATTGAGAATTTCGTCAAATTTATGGGAATATCGGGTTAGTTCTGCCAATCGCTGTTTACTGACACCGGTATCAAACCGGTCTGAATATAACGTTTTGAGGGACAATGTTCCTATTATGGAGACAAGATTTGCATTGCCGCAACGCTCGCCAATGCCGTTTAGTGTTCCCTGAATTTGGCGGGCACCGGCATCAACAGCCGCAAGCGAGTTGGCAACGGCCTGCTCGGTGTCATCATGGGCGTGGATGCCCAGATTTTCACCCGGAATGTGTTTTACCACTTCCGCTACAATATCATGAATTTCACCGGGCAGTGTACCACCATTGGTATCGCACAAAATAACCCACCGGCACCCGGCCTGATAGGCCTGGACAGCACATTCGAGTGCATAATCAGGATTCGCCTTGTAGCCGTCAAAAAAATGTTCACAATCAACCATTGCCTCACGCCCGGATGCGACTACCGCTTCAACCGATTGAGTAATGCATTTGAGGTTTTCTTCGTTGGTTGTACCCAGCGCCACACGCACGTGATAATCCCAGGACTTTGCGACGAAACAAATGCTATCGGTCTGTGACTGTAGCAAAGCAGCAATTCCAGGGTCATTTGACACTGATACACCTGGGCGTTTGGTCATGCCAAATCCTACAAATGAGGCATTTTCTGTACGCTTTTTGGCAAAAAAACTCGTGTCCGTGGGATTGGCCCCCGGATAACCTCCTTCGACATAATCAATGCCGAGTTCATCCAGCATCTTGGCAATTGATATTTTATCCTGCACTGAAAAATCAACGCCGGGTGTTTGTTGCCCGTCGCGCAAAGTAGTATCAAAAAGGAAAATGCGGTTCTTGGTCATAGCTCATTCCGGCCAATCTGTTGTGTGGTGATCGGGATGCTGATTTGATTTAATTGATGCCACTATTTCTGCAGTGCCCTCATTCGCGTTGGGATCACGCATGGGTAATTTGTGAAGCGCATCAACAATTGGTAATTTGTCTTTGATGTTTACCTGCAAAACCGGGGCGGCCAGTGTGGGATTATCCATGGAGCCAATGGCAATTTCCACGTCTTTACCCCAGTCATAAGTCAAGGGCGTTCCGCAATCGGCACAAAATCCCCGGGTGACCTTGTTAGAGCTGGCATAAACAGCAGGCTTGCCCCGCGTCCATTCAATATCCAGTGCTGTGACCAACGGACCATAAAAACTGCCAAGTGCTTTTTGGCACATTCGGCAATGGCAGATTGTTGCCCGACCAAGTTTTTTAATATCATAACGCACTGAACCGCACTGACAGCCGCCAGTGATTGGTGAAGAAGTCATCGTTTCACCTCCCATGTCGTAACGCGTTTCCCGGTTTCACTATCTTTTCCGTCTTTCAGCTGGATCCCCTGAGCCAGAAGCTGTTGTCGAATTGTATCGGCAGAGGCCCAATCCTGATTGGCAATATGCTCCAGCCTGGTTGCTATACGCGTTTCAATCTCTTCCAGTTCGATGCCGGCTTCACCTGCTCTCAGGACATCTCTTTGAGTTTCATCATCTTGTCTTGCAATATCAAAATCTTCATCTCTGGCGATGCCAAGCCACACCAGAGTCGCTGCCAGATCGTTTGCCGTTTTCACCGGATCATCATTATTTGAGGATTTTCTCCACTTCACCATTTGCGCAATTTCAGTTTTGCATCTGGTGAAATTAAGATCATCTGCCAATGCCGAAATCACGGAAACCAGCACTTCACCGTGTTCCGGTTTTCCTCGCGAGGAATCCGGGCCAAGCCAGTTTTCCAGAGTACCCTGCGCTTCTTCCAGCCGTTTGACGCTAAAATCAATCGGCTCGCGGTAATGGGTCATCAGCATGGCAAGCCGCAGGACCTCACCGGGCCATTTACGACCGCCAAATTTGTCGGTGTTCAACAGTTCGGTGATGGTGACAAAATTTCCCTCGCTTTTCGACATCTTCCTGCCCTCAACCTGCAGAAATCCGTTATGCATCCAGATATTGGCCATTTTGTCCAGGCCATGGGCACAACGCGATTGCGCTATTTCATTTTCATGATGGGGGAATATCAGGTCAAGACCACCGCCATGAATATCAAATACGCGACCAAGATGATGCTCACTCATTACTGAGCACTCAATATGCCAGCCGGGGCGGCCCGTTCCCCACGGAGATGGCCATCCGGGTTCGTCATTTGCAGACAGTTTCCACAGGACAAAATCTCCAGGATTTCTCTTGTGATCTGAAATGGCTACCCTGGCGCCGGCCTGCTGGTCTTCAAGTTTGCGTTTTGAAAGCCGCCCGTAATCCGCCATAGATGAAACATCAAAAAGCACTTCGCCTTCAGCCTGGTAGGCATTACTCTTTTCGATCAGGGTTTCAATCATCCTGACCATGCCCTCAATATGCTCGGTGGCCCTGGGTTCATGACTGGGTTCAAGACAGCCCAGGGCTTTGATATCCGCATGAAACTGGCTGGTGGTTTTGCCTGTAACTTCCCTGATTGCCTCATTAAGCGGCAAATCAGGATAATCGCGCAGCGCCCGCGCGTTTATCTTGTCTTCCACATCGGTAATATTGCGCACATAGGTGACATGGTCTTTTCCGAAAACCCGGCAAAGCAGCCGATACAAAACATCGAATACAATCACAGGTCGCGCATTGCCTATATGGGCATAATCATAGACCGTTGGTCCGCAAACATAGAGACGTACATTGTCGGCATCTATCGGCTGAAAAACTTCTTTCTTACGGCTCAGCGTATTGTAGAATGTTAATTGTGGCATCTCGGTCATCTTGTTACCCATATCCGAATTCAGGCAAAGTCTTATTCCCGGACCGGTTCGTTCAACATCAGATTTTCAGGTAAAGAACGACCGGACCAGCTGGAACTAGTCAATAATTTTGCAGATAATGCAGTAGGCGCATGAATGTGCAGTTAATGTCGTCATCCTGTGCTTATCGCGCCAAACCTCGCCAGCGTCAAGTCATCAGTTTCAAAAGACACTTAAAAGAATTGAAATGCCGAGCCATGCCATGACAACTGCGATCAAGGCATCAAGAATGCGCCAGGCAATCTGTTTTTCGAACAAGGGGCCAAGCAGGCGGGCACCATAGCCAAGCGCAAAAAACCAGATGAATGATGCACTCATCGCCCCGATTGCAAACATTATCCGCTGTTGTCCGCGCCACACCGCAGCCAGCGCGCCAACCAATACTACGGTATCGAGATAAACGTGGGGATTGAGAAAGGTAAATGCCAGACAAATGCTGATCGCTTTTGTGCGTGACATGGAACCCAGTGCCTTTGATTGCATAGTTTCCGGATAGACCATGCGTTTGATGGCAAAAACAGCATAGGAGAGCAAAAACAATCCGCCACCAATCGAAACGAATTTCAGCAATTCCGGATTGGTATCAACAAAAGCACCAAGTCCGGCAACGCCGATAACAATCAGCACGGCATCTGAGAAAGCGCAGATCAGACAGAGGATGAAAACATGCTGGCGAATCAGACCCATGCGTAAAATGAATGCATTTTGCGCACCAATGGCGATGATCAGGCCGCCAACAAGCGCAAATCCGTTGAGAGCCGGGGAAATAACTGAAGACATGATGGTACGTGTACTATTTATGAGTTGAATATCTGGAAACCGGACCAGATTACACCAGGTTAAAAATATCTCCAGCGATTTTCCCCTGGTGGTGAAAATACCAGACCCATTTCAAGTCTGTGATGAGCAAAAATTTTCTCTTTTGCAAAGTTACCATGCTGTCTCATGAATGCTGGCGGGAAACACCTGGTATTACTGACACATTGATCAGCCAGGAGTTCGCTTTACCCGCTGTTCACGCCACATCATGTATATGCCAGATGAGATGATCAAAAGTGCTCCACACAACATCATAACACCGGGGCGTTCCTCGAATACCAGAATGCCTATTATCAACATGAAGATTAGTCGCGAATAGCGAAAAGGTGAGACAATCGAGACCTCGGCCATGCGGATCGATGCAATGAGCAGCATATACCCCAAGGATCCCAGGCCAACAAAAGAGATTACCATTACCCAGGTTTCCCGAATCGGATACAGGCCCTCACCATCGAAAAATACCCAACCTGTGGCGAAAGGAATAGCGGCCGCCATTGTATATGTTGCCAGGCTTGCCGAGGCCATGTCGGGCGGAGTTAGTCTGGTTGTCAGATCGCGGATGGATAGCCCCACCATCGACATGAGGGCCCACAGGACCGTCACGTCAAACTCTCCCGCTCCGGGCTGAATGATCAGCAGAACACCGACAAACCCGAGAGCAATCGAACTCCAGCGCCGCCAGCTGACCTTCTCGCCTAAAAACAGAACAGCTCCCATTGCGACCAGCAGCGGTGTCGCTTGCAGGATCGCGCCGACTGTAGAAAGCGGCACATATTTCAGCGCCAAAACCATCCCAACCATACCGGCAACCTCAGCCAGATAGCGCACCAGTAAAACCGGTGCGAAGGCCCTGGGATCAACCAATCTCTCTCCTTGCATCTTCGCTATCAGAGCAAACACGAGCAGCCCGCCTGCTATAAAGAAAAACATGATTTGCGCTGATGATATGAATGCTGAAGCCATTTTGATCAAAGTATCAGCAATTGCAAAAGCCCCCATGGCCAGAACCATGAGGATGATGCCGCGAGCATTATTTTCGTTGGTGGTGTCCATGTCACGCTCCAGAGTGGTTCAAGTCTCCATCCCGAAACTCTAGGCAGCGTTTCGCGATGGAGACCAAGGCAACGCCAGCGTGAAATGTGGATCAGGCATAACGATTTGATTCTGTTTATCAAAGTTGACCGAAGGTTACAATCAGTCTGGATTAACGCCAGCAGGCCGCATACAGCTGAGCGAAATTAATGTATTCTGGAAACGAACACGGCAACATGCACATTGATCCGTTTCGAGTCAAAAAGTCAAATTAACTGATTGTTGCCTTGCCCGCACGTTACAGTCTACTTGCATAGCCCTTGATCCACTCCTGTCTGAGCTTGTCACCTTCGCCGATGAACCCATCACTCAACTCGACACACTCGCTCACCCTGTCAGGCCGGAAGTGACGGATCTCTTTCCTGAGCTCACACCATGCGCCGATTACGATGGCCTCGGAGTGATAGGCAATCGCAAAAGGCCTGATAGTCCTGCGAGTTTTGATGCCTTCCGCATTGCGGTAAAGGATGCAGAGTTTGCGCTCCTCCCTGATTGCTTTGCGAACGCTCGTCAGATTAATTGTTTTCGGTTCTTCTACCCCCCAGGTAGAAGCGAACACTGTTTCACTAAGCCTCGTTGCATCGGTCAGTTTTTGCACCGCTGTTCGTGCCGCACGGTTCAGGCCCCGATCGCCAGTGCGGGCGACAAGGGCCAGCCCGACTGTAATGGCTTCAACTTCTTCAATGTCAAAGTTGATTGGCGGAAGGTCAAAACCGGGGCGTATAATGTAGCCCACACCGGCTTCTCCCTCGACAGGCACCCGCATGGCCTGCAAGGCTACGATATCTCTGTAGATTGTGCGCTTGGTAACCTCCAATTCGTCGGCGATTTTCTGTGCCGTTTTCGGTTGTTCCGCGTTCCGCAGAAATTGGATGATCTCAAACATACGCGTTGATCTGCTCATGGCGGGTCTCCTTTTTAAACAATACCGATAGTTACCACACCACTGCTGACAAACAGTTGTCAGCAGTGGTGTGGTATTTTTCTTGCATCAAACCAGAGTCGAGATTCAGAGCCAGAGTTAACGGATTGGTGCAAACCGAGGAAAATTTATATGGGTATCAAGACAGACAAATTGACCAATTCGTTCCGGCAATTCATCGAAGATCAGATCGTGTTCTTTGTTGCCACCGCAGCCCCTGAAGGACGAGTTAACGTCTCTCCAAAGGGACTGGATTCACTGCGAGTGCTCTCGGATCAAAAGATTGCCTGGTTAAGCCTTACCGGAAGCGGGAATGAAACAGCTGCACATGTCTTGCAAGATCCCCGCATGACGCTGATGTTCTGTGCATTTGCTGGAGATCACATAATCCTGCGCACCTATGGCAACGCCAGGGTTATCCATCAGCGGGATCAGGAATGGGAAGAGCTGTATGCCTTGTTCCCCGAATTTGCCGGAGCCCGCAACATATTCGTTCTCGATATTGATTTGGTTACCACCTCTTGTGGAAGCGGCGTTCCTGAAATGTCGGTGGTTCGAAGTCGAGGCGAAACGGATCTAGACCCGTGGTATGCCGAAATGGGGCCGGAAAAGGTAAGAGAGTTCTGGAAGAAGAAAAACCTGACCAGTCTGGATGGCCACCCGACTGGCATATTTGAGAATTGAGAGGCAATATCATGCTGGAAAATTATAACACGCCCTCTGGCACGTTCGAGAAGGTTTTTACATTGGAAATTCAGACATTGCCCGAAGATGTTGACCGGATTTTAGATGCCGTGCTGAAGGTACATCCGCTAGGATATGGTCGATATCAGAGGACGGCTTCAGTTTCAGCCGTTGGTAAGGAAACAGCCCAACCGCAAGCAAATTCTACAACAACAACTCATAAGCCTGGATATAAAGCCGGGTCTACCGAAACCTACCCAATGGTTGAGTTGAAAATCTCAATAGAACATGACCTGTCAGCTCTTGAACGGGTCATGGATGCGATCTTAGAGGTGCATCACTACGAACAGCCAGCGATCTTTGCCCGAGAAGGTTGGGCGAGCCGCGCAAATTACAATCCCAAAAGCAAAAATCCGAACCGTTGGTGGAACAACGCTCGTGGTTTACCTAACCAACTCGATTAAGGAAATAAGATGATCAAGTATTACTACCCAAATGGCGACCATTGCTATCGTGCCCTTCATACGACTCATGCTGTTTATCATAATGACGATGGCAAGCTGATTGCTCGCGCCATGCGACCCGACAACAGTGAAATGTATGAGTTCGAAATTGTTGGCTTTGAACTGGTTGAACCGGGAATTCGTTGTGAATGAGCCAATGGCAAACTGTTTGTCGGGGCAGTTTTGACTTTTATTACGTCTTCGGGCTTTTCCGCTTCGCTGTCATCGTGCACCAGATTTACAAGCGGTATTACGAGGGTAAAACACAGGACCAGCGTTTCGCGATGTACGGTCAGGGGGCCATGCTGCTGAATCAGGTTGCACTCGAAGTGATCAAACAATCAGACCTTTGATTTTCTGCGGAACAAGGCTAAATTCACCTCGTTGACCCCAAGCAGACTCTTTGCCGGAATGAAATGCAGTCCCGAAGAGCCGCTTCAGATGGCTATTGTGAGCGCTTTAAGCCGTTGCCACAGCCGCACGCTTCCTACGCCAACCGAGAAGGCCTAACAGACCGAGGCCGCCTGCAAAAAGCGGCAAGGCTGCCGGGAGGGGGACAGCGTTGACGGAAACGTTGTCGAACTGGTGATATGGCCCTACCTGCAGCCAACTCACGCTAACGACATCATTGAAACCAGTGAAATTGAGTGTCTGGAAACTGGAAAGGTTATTCGTCGTCCGAACTCCATCAAGTGTGATATTCTGAGATGTGGTGCCTCCACCGCTGAAAGTCGCTACAAAGTTCACGAAGGCGGCACCGCCACCTGCCAAATTCAGTTCAGCCAGGTCAATCGATAGCAAGTCAAAGGCACCGCCACCAACCTTGGTCAAGGTCGTGACGCCATTAACACCCGTACCGTCACCATTCCACAGCGCTGTGCTACCGAAGAAATTATCATGTAACGTGCCCCAAATGGCGAAATTATAGATCGTCGAGCTACTGGCGAAGTTGAAGCCTTTCTCGGTATAAGACTTACCTTGCGAGTGCTGATTTGCATCGACGACGGCCAAGGCATCGAAGTTAATGACGATGGCGTAGGCCGGAGCAGCAAACATTCACCCCAACACCGCAAGTACGGCGCTTAAATTCCTGAACATTGGTTTCACCCGTTCCTGATTTATATTTTGCCGCATCCTCACAAACACTTATCATGAATAATTGCGCACGTCATCTTTTTTATCGGGTACGGAACTGGGGCAGACAGCCTCATGTGTGTGCTCATTGCCAGCGGACATTATCGGACTTCGCTAGCGTATGGTTATGCCGGTTACCGGCACATTTTACCCGTACAGCTTGTGTCGCAAATTGGATAACGGAATCAGAGGATCATAACCGCCTTGTCCCGCATGGCAGACAATACGCGATTGGAACCGAATATCAGTTATGGATCAAAAATTCCCTAACCTGCCCGACAATCG
>JAAEMP010000090.1 GCA_024225445.1 Hyphomicrobiales bacterium
CGGAATCGCAAAATTCGCGTATCTTCGTACTCAGGTTTTCCGCATTCCAGACTTCAATCAGTTCAAGTTTCGGCAACAATTTCCCCAATATTTCGATACTGTTTTCATCCAGTATCTTTTCCGCTTTTTCATCAGGTGTAATCGGTCTCTGGTTAAACAGAAATTTGCTAGCCTTCGCCAGTTCATTCAGTGTTTTGGCTTTTTCTTTCAGCAATGGCATGGCCTTGCCCAAGAATTCATATTGTCCTTGTTTCAAAGGAGAAACCAGGTGGTTTCCATCTTCCAGGTATGCAGCGTTGGCAATCAGTTGATCCGACAGGAATTTATTTTCAGAATTGCGGATATAGTGACCGTTGAGATGCTCAAGCTTGGTGAAATCGAAACGTGAAGCGCCTTTTCCTATTTCCCTGATATCAAACCATTCAAGCATTTGGCTGGTTGAAATAATTTCATCATCTCCGTGCGACCATCCCAGCCTAACGAGGTAGTTTCTCAATGCTTCGGGCAAATATCCCATCGCCCTGTAGGCATCTACGCCAAGTGCACCATGGCGTTTCGACAGTTTGGCACCATCTTCACCATGAATGAGAGGAATGTGAACCATAACCGGTATCTCCCAGTCCAAAGCCTGATAAAGCAGAATTTGTCGCGCAGCGTTGGTTAGATGGTCATCCCCGCGGATAATGTGGGTAATTTCCATATCGTGATCATCCACCACGACTGCCAGCATATAGGTCGGGCTGCCATCGGATCGCAGCAGCACCATATCGTCCAGCTCCTTGTTTTGGAACGTTACATTGCCTTGTACAACATCCTCGACGACAGTTTGTCCTTGTTCTGGAGCCTTCAGCCGGACTACCGGATCAACACCCTCAGGAGCATCAGAGGCGTCTCGATCGCGCCATTCATATTTCATAGGCCGGGAGTGCTCGCGGGCAACATTGCGCATGACCTCAAGTTCTTCTGTGCTTGCGTAACAATAATAGGCGGCTCCGCTGTCTAATAATTGTTCAGCCACCTGCCTGTGACGTTCTGCCCTGGAAAACTGGGATACCGGTTCTTCATCCCAATCCAGTCCCAACCATAGCAACCCGTCATAAATTGCCTTGGTCGCTGCTTCACTGGATCGTTTTTGGTCCGTATCTTCAATACGCAGCAACATTTTACCGTCATTAGCGCGAGCAAATAACCAATTGAACAAAGCTGTTCGTGCCCCGCCAATATGAAGAAATCCTGTAGGTGAGGGGGCGAAACGGGTAACAACGGTTTTGGACATTAGGGAATGTTTCCATTCTATGGGGGGAATAATCAAATGCCAGATTTGGAAATGACTCTGGTGTGATGTAGCATAAAATACTGGTGTTACAAGTGCCGGGTTGGGTTCAGCCTGTTGCATGGCACAAGGGGACAGGATGAGAAACTCGGCTGGCAATGAAAAATCCGAAGTGAATGGCAAGGCTGGTAGTCGGCCTACAAAATTGTCAAATCTGCAGAACCGCTGGGCAAATTTTCTGCCTTCCAGACTACTCACAGTTTTTAAGGTACAAGGAGCATATTCCCATCGGTTAATCACTGCGAACCTGCCGCTTCGTATCCGTTTTGAGGTCTATTTGTCCAACGCGGCAGATGCGCTGATCAGGACTTTTGAACGCGAACGTAATTCAGGAACCCTGTTCCATTTTGCGCCCCTATTATTCGGTCTTGGAATTTCAACCTATTTTCTGGCGCCATCGGAACCCATGCTCCACGGGTTGCTGGCTACTTTTGGCATTCTTGCCCTGATTGCCTCAATATTCGTTCATCGCGGTCCTGCCTGGGTGCTGATATGTGCCTTGGCAATATTTTTTGCCGGAATGAGCGCTGGTAAAATCAGAACTGATCTCATTGGCAATCATTCGCTCATGCACCGCGTTACGGGTCAATTGAGCGGAGTAATCGTTGAAGTTACCCGCAACCGGCGCGGTGCACCGCGTTATCTGATTAAGCCGGAAAAAATTGAAAATATCACGAAAGCTGAACTGCCAAACTATGTTCGACTTTCCGCTGCCTCAAAACATCAGATCGGCAGACCGGGAGAATATATATCCGGTCTGGGTCGTCTCCAGCCGGTTTCGGGCCCGGCGTTTCCCGGGAGTTTCGATTTCTCGTTCAATTCCTGGTACAATGGGTTGGGCGGAAGCGGCTTTTTTATGGGAAAGCCAAAAATATCAAAGTTTAACATTGCTGTTGGCGAAGACAATTCGATCAAACCTCCTTCATTATCGATGAAATACTTCATTACGATCAACAATGTTCGTAGCTCAATCGCGAATAGAATCAGGCGCGCTCTTCCTGGTGAAAGTGGTGATGTCGCTGTAGCGCTTATAATCGGTGACAGAACGGGCATTAACAGCAAAACACAGGATTCTCTTCGAAGTTCGGGGCTTGCTCATGTATTAGCCATTTCCGGAATGCATATGGCGCTGGTAAGTCTGACAATGGTTTGGGCGATGCGGTTATTACTTGCTCTCAACATGCGTTTGGCGACAACGCAGCCGATCAAGAATTGGGCAGCATTTGCCGGATTTTTGACCGCTTCGTCATATCTCGCCATTTCGGGAATGAGTGTGGCGACCCAGCGTGCCTGGATAATGATAAGTGTGATGATACTTGCTGCGGTAATCAATCGAAAATCCGTCACGCTACGTGGTGTTGCTCTTGCTGCATTGGTGATTATGGCGTTACAGCCGGAATCTATTTTGTCACCGGGATTTCAAATGTCGTTTGCGGCGGTTGCATCGATCGTTGCTGCCTATGAATGGCTGGATAACCGAAAAAAGAACTTGGGTGATTATCGACGCACCAACCGTATCGTGCGTTTTTTTGGCACTTTGATATTCACCAGTCTTGTAGCCGGTTTAGCAACCTCATTGTTTGCCGCCTATCATTTTCATCGGGTTGCACCGCTTGGCATACTGACCAATTTGATGGCAATGCCTATTGTATCTTTTTTTGTCATGCCGATGGCCCTTTTATCGGTGTTTTTCATGCCATATGGTTTTGAGCAGATTCCGTTGATGGTAATGGGAACTGCGATTGAATGGGTGGTTTTGATTTCGGACCATGTGAATTCGCTGGGCGGCAATGGTGTTACCGGTCAGTTGGGTGCGCCGGTCCTGCCTATGGCATTCATAGGTCTATTTTTGCTTACTATGCTCAAAACTGTTTTGCGACTTGCCGGTGTGGCCATTTTGCTGGCCAGTATGGTGTTTTGGTCCGGTTCACCTGTGCCCGACATCATTTTGTCGGAGGATGGCAGGGCAATTGCCATCAAAGATGATAGCGGAAAACTGGCAATGCTCTATCCAAGGCGAAACAAATTTGTCCGTGATATCTGGCTGCGGGCTTATTCCGGCGACTTGCAGGGTGAAGTGATGGGTAAAGGAGTGTGTAGCAAAGATATTTGCACCGCGAAAACCAGGCAGGGTGCGTTGGTATATGTTGTATATGATCCAGCCTTGCTACCATTTGCCTGTAATAGGGCGGATATTCTGCTGGCTCCAAAATTGCGTTGGGTGAATTGTCGCGATCAAAAACCGAAGTTGATTATCAAACGCGGCCAACTGGAGGAATTTGGTTCACATGCGGTCTATTTGACAAATATCAAGGTCCTCGAGAATTTAAGCGCAGAGGCAGAAACACTGGATCAACCGATTGCCCATCTGGCAACGAGTAGCAATAGAATCCAGATTTCCAAAGTCGTGACTGCGATCGGAAATACTACCCGACCATGGAATATTCATCGAGAGGGCAGGGCTGTTTATCTCCAGGATTGAGGAAAAATATATATCAACATCCTGTGGCATCAATAGCCAAATTTGGAATTCTCAATCAGCAGTCGATTTTCCGGAGCGCCACTTCATCTTCAGTCAAAATCACTGAGGACAACAATAATCAATCAACAAAATTGTCATCAATTGGCAAATATGTTGGTCATAGATAAACAGAGGCTTGGAAAATTCATCAGAGTGTGCAATTTTGGCTGAAAATTTGTCCTAGTTTGTTACATTCATGCAGCTATTTTGATGCTGAGTTCCGGGGTTTTATGAAAGCTGACAACAAAAATGCGGAAGTGAAATCAACGCCCGATGGTGGTTTAATTGATCAGAATTCCAAACCTGCGGTAGTCAGCCTGACAAATATTCACAAACAATTTGGTAATCTTGAAGTGTTGAAAGGTATTGACCTGGAAGCTGGTGCTGGCGAGGTTGTTTCGTTGATTGGTTCTTCCGGATCAGGCAAGAGCACCCTTTTGCGATGCGCAAATTTGCTTGAAATTCCCCAACAGGGAGATATTGTTTTTGATGGTGAAGCGATAAAGTGGAGTGGCTCAGGCTTGTCGCGCAAGCCAGCAGACTCAGACCAGGTCAGAAAACTGCGAACCAATCTGGCGATGGTTTTTCAGCAATTCAATCTGTGGGCACATTTGACCATTCTACAAAATATCACAGAAGCGCCGGTCACTGTGCTTGGACGGGTGCCGAGCGAAGCTGATGCACTGGGACATGAACTTTTGGAAAAGGTTGGTATTGGCGATAAAGCTGCCTCATACCCGTCTCAACTCTCAGGTGGCCAACAACAACGCGCGGCAATTGCCAGAGCTCTGGCGATGGAACCCAAAGCAATGTTGTTTGATGAACCAACCAGTGCACTGGATCCTGAACTGGAAGCGGAAGTGGTGCGGGTAATCAAAACACTGGCCGATGAAGGCCGCACTATGATTATTGTTACCCACGACATGAAACTTGCGCGGGATGTTGCAAATCACACAATATTTCTGCATCAGGGTCTGATCGAAGAACAAGGAGACCCGGAGCAGGTTTTCCGCAATCCGAAATCCGAACGGCTGCAGCAATTTTTAAGCGCTTCTGCATCTGTTTGAAAAAATAATGAGCGCAAAAAGGGAGATACAAATGAAAAGAATTATTTTTGCTGTGATGGCAACTGCGATTATGACTGGTTCGGCTTTGGCTGCCGGTGATATGCAAAAAGTCCGTATGGGTACAGAAGGTGCCTATCCTCCATATAACTTTGTCAATGACAAAGGTGAAATTGACGGCTTCGAACGCGAAGTTGGCGACAAGCTTTGTGAGCTTGCCAAACTTGATTGCACCTGGGTCAAGAATGATTGGGATTCGATCATCCAAAATTTGGTTTCCGGTAACTATGATACTATTATTGCCGGGATGAGTATTACCGCCGAACGCGACAAAGTTATTGATTTTACGCAAGAATATTTTCCACCAGACCCATCCGCTTATGTAGCGCTGAAGGGTGCCAGTGCAGATGCGGTATCAGGCATAGTTGCAGCTCAAAAGGCTACAATTCAAGCAAGCTACATAGCGGCCTCTAAAGCTACAGTAGTAGAATTTGCAACGCCTGACGAAACTATCGCGGCTGTGCGCTCCGGCGAAGCAGATGCTGTTCTTGCTGACAGGGCATATCTCGAGCCATTCGTCAAAGAAAGCAAAGGAGAACTGATATTTGTCGGTGATCCGGTAGAAATTGGCGGCGGTATTGGCGTTGGTATCCGTGAAAGCGATGGTGAACTCAAAGGCAAGCTTGATGCAGCTATTGATACCATGAAAAAAGATGGCTCTCTCAGTAAACTGATCGCCAAGTGGTTTGAGGGAAGAGTGGTCAAATTCTAAGGCAATTACCCTCTTTGGTTACCTTGTCAAAAGGGCTCAGAATCTCGGGCCCTTTTGTCCTTTTATCATTCAGCGCATCGGTACTTTAGACAGGTTATTGATGCCATCGACAGGTAAGCAGTATTCATGCAAATGTGTGTAGACCCAAACGGGTTATCCGGGCTGAACTGGTGGTTGTGCTATCTCACGACCAACACACATATTTCGTTCTATTTGAGTTTTGGTACCGTTTTGGCTCTGATATTTCTGTGTGCCCCGGTAGTTATGATTCTGGGATTCGCCGGTGCACTGGCTCGGCGATCAACCCTGTTTCCATTACGCATTTTTGGACAAATTTATACATCCATGGTGCGAGGAGTGCCGGATATAGTATTTTTTATGTTTGTACCCATTGCCATGGATCAGGCAATTGAAGCAATGAGACATAAAATCAAATGTCCCGAAGTCACCGAACCTATATTCCGGGGAAATGATTTTGTGGTTTGTACGGCAGCAAAAATGCCTTTGAGCGCGACAGATCAATGGGTTCATGAGATATATGGATTTTGTTTGGCATTGGTGGCTTTCGCCATCGTTTTCGGTGCATTTGCCGCCAACAACCTGCACGGTGCATTAAATGCTGTTCCCAAAAACCAATTAGAGACAGCCCGTGCATATGGAATGAGCGAAAAACAGGTTTTTTGGCGTATTCACCTGCCGCAAATGTGGCGATATGCGCTGCCGGGACTTTCAAATTTATGGATGATTTTAATAAAAGCCACACCACTATTGTTTTTATTGGGGGTCGAAGATGCCGTCTATTGGGCTGGCTCGCTGGGTGCCGCCAAAACCAGTTTCTATAGCTTCCCGCATGGGGATTGGCGAATCTGGTATTTTGCCGCACTGTTGATTTTCTATCTGGGCCTGACTTCGGTTAGTGAGCGTTTCTTTGCCTGGCTAACATTAAAAGTCACCAAAGAGCATGATAGAGCTGTTAGCAATATTTCCAAACAGGTGACGGCATGAGCTGTGCTGACACTCTTACCGATTACGCTTTACGTTCCATAGGTATTGGCGCTCGCTTGTTGCCAAAAGCAGATATTACCATATGTGAACAGGTGGTACTTATTGGTAGCGGTGTGATCTGGAATATCTATTATGGTCTGCTGGCAATTGTCACGGGATTCTTTTTTGCAACTGTATTGGCAGTAGCCAGAGCCAGTGAGCGTCCGGTGGTATCAAAACCGGCGGAATGGTTTATTTTCATCTTCCGCGGTTCTCCATTATTCATTCAGTTCTTCTTTGCCTATGAACTTTTTGTTTTGCTACCCAAACTGGATATTGAGATTCCGCTCGGATTTACCACGATTGTTGCAGAAACAAGGTGGTTGACAAAGGCCTGGTTAGGGGCGTTGATTGTGTTATTTCTCAATACATCAGCTTATTCCGCCGAAATATTCCATGGTGCACTGAAAGCTGTTCCAAAAGGTGATATTGAGGCTGCTGACGCTTATGGAATGGGAGGTTTTACCAAATTCAGGCGAATAATTTGGCCAACTCTGCTAAGGTTGGCATGGCCTTCTTATACCAATGAGGCAATCTTTCTGTTCCATGCAACAACCCTGGTATTCCTGTCTTCCTTTCCCGCTTGGAAACAAAAGGGTGACGCCTTGTATTATGCCAGTTATCTGGCGGAAAAGACATTTAACCCGTTTGTTGCCTATCCTATTGTTGCGGGATATTTTATCTTACTTACCCTGATAATCATTTTGATATTCTCGCTGTTCAATCGTCGTCTAAACCGGCATCTGGATTTGGAAAATCGTTCCAAAATCAAATATCGTCCGCAAATCATGCTTGCACGCTGATAAAACCGCTGGCTTTGTATTAACGAAAATTTGAGAATCCGGCAGTTTTTCTTGTTCCAGTTTTTGTGTTGGAAAATTGTTATACCCATTCGTCAGGTAACTGACATTATTCGGGCTCGGTCAGCAATCGAAGGCGCAGGTGTGAAACTGCACCGTGCTTTTGGGTTTGGTGAAACGGACCTGACTGATACATTTTTATTGCTTGATGATTCTCTCTTGTGTGCTTGTTATAATTTGACACACCTTGGTTTAGCGCATTATACGCAGAAATGTCAGATCAAGTCGTGTGGGGCTTTACACTTAAGGCCTAAAACTCCTCCCAGGCTTCATCTTTCACAGCTGCAGCTGCTCCACCAAAGGAATGCGCCACCTTGTTTGTCAGGGAGTGCACCGGTGAATTACCTTCTTTTCCCTCGGGGCTTTCCACATTGTTATTTTTGCCCCGCTCCTTAAACCTGGTCTTGAAACCCTTTAGTTTTTCATCAATCCTGGTAACTTCTTCGGATAATGAGAGGCTGGCCGCCGTTGATTGCTCGGCCACCGCAGCATTTTGCTGAGTTACCTGATCAATGCTGTTGATCGACTGGTTGATTTCCTGGAGTCCGGCCGATTGTTCATTTGCAGCTGTGACAATTGCAATAACATGTTCATTGACCTCTTTTACCCCGGAAACAATCGAATCAAGCGCTTCGCCAGTCTCATTGACCAGTTTTGCACCGGTTTTTACCTGTTCGCTGGAAGTTGTAATCAACTGCTTGATCTCCTTGGCAGCACTGGCAGAGCGTTGTGCAAGTTCGCGAACCTCCTGGGCGACAACTGCGAATCCCTTACC
>JAAEMP010000091.1 GCA_024225445.1 Hyphomicrobiales bacterium
GCGCTGATTGCCAAAACCAGCAAAGGCATTCCCCGCGTGATAAATATCTTGTGTGATACTTCACTCGTCTATGCCTTTTCCCTGGACGCTTCACGAGTTAGTCTGGAAATAGTGGAAAACGTAATCAAAGACAAAGCGGAATTTGGCGCATTCTCTATTGATAACCCAACTGACAATCGAAGACGGATCAGACCGGTCAAGACTTGAAATCTGGTCATGGACCTACAATTAGGTGATTTGCATGCAACAGAATAATCCTTTTGGCGGGCTGGTCGTCATTGACCCAATCAAACATTCGGATAATAGAGGTTTTTTTTCTGAAACCTATAATCAGGAGATGTTACGCAACCGCTACGACATTGTATGTGATTTTGTTCAGGATAATCACTCATTTTCCGTTCTCTCCGGTGTGGTCCGCGGCCTGCATTTTCAGGTGCCGCCAATGGACCAGGCAAAACTGGTACGAGTAACTCATGGAGCGATTTTAGACGTCGTTGTGGATGTGCGACAGAATTCACCCACTTTCGGACATCATTTCTCAATAGAATTGAGTGCGGAAAACTGGAAACAATTGTTTATCCCGCCTGGATTTGCGCATGGTTATTGCACCCTGGTTCCAAACACCGAGTTTCTGTATAAGGTTTCCTGTCCATATTCACCAGAACATGAACATGGCATATTGTGGAACGACCCAGCTCTCGCAATTGAGTGGAACGTTCCAGCTGAGGCTACTCTGTCTGAAAAGGATAAGGAACAACCCTTATTTGCGAATCTGCCAGCACACTTCATTTTTAATCACAATTAGATCAAACAGAAATTCGAAATGCATAGATAACGAGTGGGAACAGGAATTTGAAAATACTTGTAACAGGTGGCGCGGGATTTATCGGATCTGCGGTCTGCCGCGAAATCATTGCAAATACTGACCATTCAGTTGTCAATGTCGACAAGCTGACCTATGCCGCAAACCTGACTTCGTTGGCATCCATTTCCGACAATCCACGCTATAAGTTCGTCCAATTGGACATTTGCAATTCCGGGGGACTGGCCAACATAGTTGCCGCCGAAAACATAGACGCAATCATGCATCTTGCCGCCGAAAGCCATGTCGATAGATCAATTGATGGCCCGGCTGCATTTATTGAAACCAACATCGTTGGTACTTACAGTGTACTTGAGGTCGCCCGAAACCATTGGGAAAAATTACCGGGATCTCGCCGCGACAATTTCCGACTGCACCACATTTCCACAGATGAAGTGTATGGAACACTTGGAGAAAATGACCTTTTCACCGAAACATCGAAATATGATCCCAGTTCGCCATATTCGGCAAGCAAGGCTGCCTCTGATCATCTGGTCAGGGCCTGGAATCACACCTACGGATTGCCGAGTGTCATCACCAATTGCTCCAACAATTACGGACCCTATCATTTTCCTGAAAAACTGATCCCATTGATGATAACCAACGCTGTGGATGGAGGCCCCCTGCCAATTTACGGAAAGGGTAACAATGTTCGCGACTGGCTTTATGTGGAGGACCATGCGCGCGCTTTACTCACTGTATTAAGTAAGGGAGCACCGGGCGAGACCTATAACATTGGCGGAAACAACGAAAAGACAAATATGGAAGTGGTCGAATTTCTCTGCGAAGCTCTCGACAAAATCAAACCTCGCGATGATGCGAACAGCTATAAGGAACAGATTTCGTTTGTTGCTGACCGTCCCGGCCACGATTTTCGCTATGCGATTGATTCATCAAAAATCCAACGGGATTTAGGTTGGAGCCCGCAAGAAACTTTTGAAACCGGGCTTGAGAAAACGATCATCTGGTACCTCGAAAATGAAGATTGGTGGCGCCCCATCAAATCAAATACTTATGGCGGGACACGTCTTGGCCTTAATGCTGAAAACAGCAAAAGCACTGCCTGATGCCAAAAAAAAACATCCTGATATTAGGCAGAAATGGGCAACTGGCTAGCTCGTTGGGGCGAACTAAAACTATCGCTGGGCATCACGTCATCTCAATTGGGCGCCCAATAATAGATCTTGCTCGCCCGGAAACAATTGAAAAAGCTATCAGGGATATTAAACCGGCACTTGTGATCAACGCTGCAGCCTACACCGCAGTTGACAAAGCAGAATGTGAACAGGATATCGCAACCGCCGTGAATGCAAATGGCGTTGGCAGGCTTGGCCAATTTTGTGCCCACAATGACATCCCTACTATTCACATATCTACAGATTACGTGTTTGATGGACAGGCCAATACGCCCTACCAGCCGGGAGACCCAATAGCCCCACAAGGGGTTTATGGAAGGTCGAAAGCCGAGGGAGAGACCAGACTTCGCAGCGCCAATGAACAACATCTGATCTTCAGGACTGCATGGGTTTATAGCGAACATGGAAATAATTTTCTCAAAACCATGATGCGGCTGGGCCAGGACAATGATCAAATACGTGTCGTCAATGACCAGATGGGTACACCAACCTATGCTGGAGATTTTGCTTTGGGCCTTTTGAAAATCTCCGCCAAGGTTCTGACCTCTCCACGGGATATTGCTTGGGGCACCTATCATTTAACCAATTCTGGACAGACGAGCTGGTTTGGATTTGCCAAAGAAATTTTTGGGTGTTTTGCCAAATTTCAAGCCTGCACCCCGAAAATCATCCCGATCACAACCAAAGAATACCCCACGCCTGTGGCACGTCCGGCTTATTCGGTTCTTGACTGCAGCACGACCAGTGCCAATTTTGGTATTGAACTACCAGCCTGGGAAAATGCCACCATGCGCTGCATCAAAAATATTGAAGGAAGAGAGCGATGAAGGGAATTGTCCTCGCGGGAGGCAGCGGAACACGGCTGGCTCCGCTCACCACAGCAGTGAGCAAACAGATCCTGCCAATCTACGACAAGCCGCTGGTATATTACCCGTTATCCGTGCTGATGCTCGCGGGAATACGGGAGATATTGCTAATATCCACACCACACGATCTTCCTAACTTCAAGTCCCTGCTTGGCGACGGCAATCAGTGGGGCATATCGATAGAATATGCTGAGCAACCAAAACCGGAAGGACTCGCACAGGCTTTCATTATCGGTGAGAATTTCATCGGCTCGGATTCGGTTGCAATGGCCCTGGGTGATAATATTTTCTTTGGGCACGGGCTGACCGAAATTCTAACCACCGCAGCCACCCGCAATGAACCGGGAGCAAGTGTATTTGCAACCTATGTCCGCGATCCTCAGCGTTATGGTGTTGTCGATTTTGATGATAAGAGAAACGCAATTTCAATTGAAGAAAAACCGGCGACACCCAAATCCAACTGGGCCGTCACCGGTCTCTATTTCTATGACAAGGATGTCGTGGAAATCGCCAAAAATCTCAAACCATCTCCCCGCGGCGAGTTGGAAATAACCGACGTAAACAAGTACTATTTGAAGTCAAATACGCTGTTGGTGGAAATTTTAGGCCGTGGATATGCCTGGTTTGATACTGGCACCCCCCAAAATATGTTAAACGCTTCAAATTTTGTGCAAACTATCGAAGAACGGCAAGCCCTGAAAATTGCTTGCCTGGAAGAAATCGCTTTCAATTCCGGTTATATTTTTGCCGAAGATGTCGAAAAACTTGCTGCCACCCGCTATAGAAACTCAGAATATGGCGTGTATCTGAAAAACCTTTTATAATAAAATCCGGCTAACGCTTACAGGGCTTGCTGTCATAGCTTGTTTACAGCGCAATCCCTTAAAAAAGCAAAAACTATATAGGTCAATTTCATTCTGAATGTTTCGGAAATTACCACAACCAGTAGATTACGACTGGCCAGAATAGAATTGACGAGACAATCAAAATATCTTTAACGATCAGGTCCCCAAGGGTTTGATGCGCAGGCGTTGCTTTATCAAGTTCCTCAAGATTGTTGTTCAAATTAATCTGGGCAATTTTCAAAGCCCTAACAGCATCCTCGCCCCGCTTTTTTACCGTTGAGTCAACATGATGAATATCACCGTTTAATTGGTGAATTTTCTTAGCCGTTAAGGAAGCCATATTCAATTCTCCGACTCGATGGAATAAATTCACCCACCCATCAAAGGGTGAGTCAGTCTAGATGTTGAAGTCTTTCTTTTTTCTTAACGCATAACCTATGGGCCACTTTAACAGCGGCTTTGACCCAAAAACCCTATTTCACGGCAATCACCCATATTACAGTTCTTACTTTATCCACGAAGACTGTGGTGAACCTTATGATGCCCAAAACCCACTTCCTCACAAAAAACGCTGCCCATCTCCCTCAAGAACGAGACACGTCAACCTGTCTGACATAAAAGCACCCGTGTCTATATTGATTCGATTAAACAATACCACAGGCTGGGGTACTGGTGTATGCCCATGCACAATGACTTTACCAAAATCAATCTTGCTATCCAAGAATTCTTTCCGAATCCACAGCATATCCTTTTCCTCCTGCTCAGATAATCCTTGTCCTGGACGAACGCCGGCATGGACAAAAAAATAATCACCGACGCTAAAATTAGTTGGCAAATTCGTAACAAACTTCCAATGTGCAGCTGGTATTTTCTTTATGAAATCGGCTCGTATCGCTTCAATACCATGCTCATCTTGATTTGGATTCAGATTGATATCAACATTGTATGAACGCAGGGTATCCAATCCACCAAGTTCACTCCAATACTTTGCCACCTTGGAATTTTCACAAAAATCCTGCATCATTTTTTCGTGGTTTCCCTTTAGGCAAACTCGGCTCCAGCCATCAGGACACGAGTTGATCAGCCAATCGATAACCCCTTTTGAATCGGCCCCTCGATCAACATAGTCACCAACGAAAATCTGCAATATTTTTTTAAAACCCGCATCTGTCGCATCAACAACCATCTTTTGATGCAACGCTTCTAGAAGGTCCAGTCTGCCGTGAATATCACCGATGGCATAGATACGCGTACCTTCAGGCACAGTTGGGAGTAACCTATCTCCCTTGCCAAAAACTCGCGTGATCATACGTCTAATCATAACAATTTCGCCATAATCCCCAATTTACAAATTTTTCAATACATTGCCTTCCTGAATTATCAGCTGGTCGGACTACCAACGCTTGAATATCCAGAATCGATTTTTGCCATATCCTTCTTCAGTGATCATAAATACAAAATTCCGACTTTGATTGGCCCGGCTTTCAGGAAGCTGGTCAAACGCAATCAATCCCTCCTTCCACATTCCCAAAAAGTGAGATTGCTTGCGGTTACCAGGGCTCCATTCGGGTTGGTTTTGAAGATCCTACTGGATTGATAATTGAAGGCTTTGCCAACCATGTGCCGGTTTTCCAAATTCAACTTTACTTATTAACCCCAAAGTTTATAGTATACAGATAGTTAATTTCAGCTAAACCATACAATAATGGAAGTACCGACTTTGGAAAAAGGAACTGTCATAAATTTTGATGATGCAGCTCGCGAATTGCTCGAATTAAGATTCGATGAGGAAGTTGAAGCACGGATTATGAAATTCAAACCTGATTCGGAGGAGGAAAATGGCGTCAGGTTTGTTCCCAATTACAGAATGCTTGAAATCGTAGAAAGTTATGGTGTGGAAGATTTTAGGAAAAATGAAATTCTGCAAAAATTGCACCCTCATTTTAAGAAATTGTTCGAGGATAAGCGTTAGCGGCAATTTCGTTTGACCTTGAGAAAATCAACATCTAGCCGGTTTGTCTGCTGAACCGGGGCCCGGGATGGACCATTGACCCGAACCTTGAGTATTGGTTCTCGCACAACTGGAGTATCCGGTTTGGATTGAACCATTTGATGGAGCCAAATCAGTTCACTCGGCCAGGCGCGGAACCCGAAAATGTATCTGGGCGATATGTATATCGGGCAAGGTTCGCAACGCAGCCCCAATAAGAACCTGGGGGCTGATTTGGGCCGCCCCAAGAATATGGCGAAGGCTTGTTTTTCACGCTCGCTGGACTGCGTTATACTTCGCTTATGGTCGCTAGATAAATCTCACAAATGGCAGTTCTCCAGCCTTTATCGGGTGCATTTATTATGTAGTTTGCAATTTGATCTGCGCGAAATTCTGGAGATAACCAAAAAAAGCAAACAAATTGAATTGCATGAGATTGCACAACAGTTGGCACAAACCAGAACTCCACACCTGTACCGCTTTAGCATGCACATGGATAATACCCGAGAACCAAGTTTCCGTATAACCAAATACTGGTCTTACTGACGTTGAACAATTATCAACACAATTGGTATAGTTCAAAAAAATATCGACAATGGGGAATCGTATTGAATGAAAGCAAAAGGTGATTTGATTCAACCGATAATTCTTGCTGGTGGGAAAGGATCACGGCTGTGGCCCATGTCCCGTAGCGCCCGCCCCAAACAATTCTTGTCACTGACTGACGATATCAGCCTGTTTCAACAAACCTTACTTCGTTTGCAGAATCTAACAATATACAAGCAACCATTGGTTATAACCAATAGCGAATATCGTTTTATCGTTGCTGAGCAGGCTCTTGAATGTGAAGTGGAACTTGGCACCATTGTACTGGAACCTGTTGCCCGCAATACAGCCGCAGCGATTGCTGCCGCGAGTTTTCTTGTCTCTTCCGAGGAAAAGTCCCAATTGGCACATGTGCTTGCTTCAGACCATGTTATTGAGGCTGATGATGCCTATCTGGATGCGTTGAACATTGCAAAATCTTCTGCACAATCAGGCAGATTGTCAACTTTTGGCATCAGCCCCGACGGTCCGGCAACAGAATATGGCTATATAGAAGCACGAAAACACGAAGAAAATGACGCCCTTGAGGTTATTCGGTTTGTCGAAAAACCAAATAAGGAGCGCGCCAGGGAAATGATTGAATCCGGGAATTATTACTGGAATTCGGGCATGTTTCTGTTTGCTTGCGATGTGTTTCTCAAAGAGTGCAGAACCCATGCACCTCAGGTTTATTCGGCTGCCAAATCATCTGTTGAACGGGCGACGAAAGATCTGGACTTCATACGCCTTGACCCGGACAGCTTTGCCAAATCTCCCAATATATCTGTTGATTACGCAGTTTTTGAAAACACCACATTGGCATCTGTTGTTCCCTCTCATTTTAACTGGTCCGATCTCGGCTCCTGGGATGCCGTGTGGAAGGTTGGCAAACGCGACAAGGCAGATAATCTTCCACGCGGCAACGTCACCCTCAACGATACCACCGGGTCTGTCGTGATCTCGGAAAAACAACATCTGGTGGTAAATGGGCTTGATGACGTCATTGCTATTGCAACTCAGGACGCCGTATATATGGGACGATTATCTGACGCGCAAAGCGTCGGTAGCATCGTTGAAAAACTTAAATCGAAACCCGACACTGTATCGCTGACTGAAGACCATCAAACCAGTTATCGTCCCTGGGGCGGTTATTCCTCGATGGAAATCGGCAATCGTTTTCAGGTAAAACGGATTTTCGTTAAACCGGGCAAGCGACTGTCGCTGCAAAAACACCATCACCGTTCCGAGCACTGGATAATTGTGGCAGGCACTGCAGAAGTGGAATTGGGCGAGAAAAAAATAATATTGCGCGAAAATGAGAGCGTTTATATTCCACAGGGTGAACTTCATCGCCTGCATAATCCGGGAAAAATTCTTCTGGAACTGATCGAAGTACAAACCGGCTCCTATTTTGGTGAGGATGACATCATCCGCATCGAGGACGAATTCGGGCGCACCTGAATGTTGCTGGAGTTGGAGCATTCCGCCAGAGTTATCTGTCGAGTACAGTACCAACTCCTTCACTTGACGCCTTGATAACATCCTCCAGTCGCTTCATCAAATTATTTTCCTTCAGGTTTGCGTAGTTCATTGCTTTGGCATGGGCAAACTCAAAAATGGTGTCAGTCTTTTGTCTATTTGGAAATTCGGATGCTTGCTTCTCAGCAACAATGTGTATTCCTTAGCCTTGATCAACTTTCCCATCGAGAGATAGGCATGCGCAGACAAATAAAGCGCGTTCGCATTATCGGGATCAAACCGAAGCACTTCGGATAGGGTATTTATCGCTGCCGCATATGTTTGCGCCTGAAATTGTGCATTGCCAAGCTCAACCATAAGAGCAATGTCATTTGGCAAGAGGACTGTTGCTCTTTCCAGTGACTTCACCGCCGCTATAGGCTGCCTGAGTTGCAACGATACGGCACCGAGCATTCGGTGAAACTGAGCCGATTGCGGACGTTTTTCTATCGCTTCCAGCAATGTCTTGCGCGCCGCCGGTAATCTCGACTGGGCAAGCTGAATGCGAGTAATCATCAGCCATGCCTGATCCAGTTGCGGATCCATCGTAATTGCCTCACGAAAAGCAGCCTCAGCTGCCTTGAAGTTCCTGCCCAACATGGCCAGCCCGCCAAGTGCCATCTGAACCTGTGGAAAATCTGCTTTGGCGAGCAGGGAGTTCTGATATTCCTTTACCGCGCTACTAAACAACTTGCGATCAGCCCGTTTGAAACTGTCTGCCGATATGTTCAGCAGTTCGCGGGCGGCTGAAATTCTGACTGATCTGGTCGGATCCTTGAGCATCGGCACAAGTTGCTTGTAGCGATGCTGATCTGGTGCCCCCCGAAATAATTGCACTGCTTCAGCCCGGATATGGGCTTCATCGGCCTTGAGAAGCGGTATGGCTTTTGCAAGCTCTTCCGGTTTGATCCCCTGACCAAGAAAATTAAGTGACGTTGCTCGAACGATTGAGGGTTTATCCTGATCCAGCGCCAGTTCAACAAGGGCATTTCGGCTATCCTCGTTTAGTGATTGTCGGCGCGCCTTTGTAAACAGTTCGGCGAAATGGGGCTTTGTCGAGCGGCCTTCAGGATACCATTGCTCCACATGCTTTGCCGCCCATTTTGCCGGTTTATCATCATGACAATTCGAGCAGGCATTGGGAGTGTTGAGTTTAACGGATAGATCAGGCCGCGGCACTCTGAAACTGTGATCTCGCCTTGGGTCAACAATCATGTATGTTTTAGAAGGCATATGGCAGTTTTCACACCTTGCTCCCTCACTTGACTGGCTGTGATGATGATGTTCGGGAGCATCATAATCCTTCAGCTTCAAAGTTGGAAATTTGGTATTTCCTGCCGGACTGTGGCACTGGGTACAAATTGCATTGCCTTCAGCTTTCAGTACTGCGCTGTGGGGTTCATGACAGTTTGAGCAGCGCACCCCTCGGGCGTGCATCCTGCTCTGCAGGAATGAACCATAGACATAAACTTCATCATTAATCTGGCCATCAGCGTGATAAAGACCAGGGCGTAACAGGGCAAGATTGTAGTTATCAGCAAATTTGCTGCCCGGTGCAGGACTATTGGCACCAAGCGGTTCGCGGCGTGAATGGCAGCGCGCACAGGCATTTATTTCAGTGGCAGGTCTGTCCTGGGCAAATGTCACAGACATACCCTTCGCATCAACCCCCGGGTACCTGGCAGCAGAGAAGTTTTCAGGGTTCCTGGCCCATTCAACATGAGCCTCTGCGGGACCATGACATGCGCCACATGCAACATTTAACTCCTGCCACGAACTGGCATAGGATTTGCTGGATGGATTGTAGCCTTTGACAAACCGGGTCTGATGACATTCAGCGCATTGTGCCTGCCAGTTCTTGTAGGGCCCGGTCCAGTGCAAACCATTTCCAGGCTTGTTGTCCTGATCTGGAAACACAGGAAACCAGCGTTTGTTCTGCGTGTCCCACGCGATATCGAACACCTGAAGCCGGCCTTTTTCCAGTTCAAGGATATATTGCTGTAATGGTTCAACACCAATTGCATATTTGACTTCAAAATTGCTGGTTTTGCCATCTCCCCCGGGGGTCTCGACAAAATATCGGCCATTGTCAGTAAAAAACCGGCTTTTCACGCCCTTATGGCTGAAAATAGCATCATTGAAATCACCCAGCACATTTTGACTATCAGGCATTCGCAACGCCCAACTATGGTGGGACTTATCCCAGGCTTGATAGGTTTCCTGGTGGCATTCTGCGCAGATTTTAGAGCCGACATATCCACTCGTTTTAGTCTCAACAGTCTGGGCATATGAATATGCGCCAAACATGAGACCAACTGACAGAGTAATGGAAAACCTGGTCAAATATGCGAAAAGGGTCAAATCAAATTTCTTTGCTATCCGCACGAGTACTGAGCCTTCCATTTTGTTGTTTCCAATCAAATCCTACCTGGACATGAAAAAAGTACAAGAGTCATCCCGCGCCGTTGGGTGATGAAACAAACCTTCGCATGGATGGCAAACGCCTTATATTAGCGGAGGATTGGTAAATTTCCACCCCATTTGTTGAGGGCTTACTACTGATCGCCCCTATCAAACTGGTTACATGGAGATTGGCAATAGTTCGATTTTATGTGAATAGTTTAAGTCAGATACCTAGTCAAACTTAAAAATTCAGTCTCATGAAAGCCGACAGGGAGCGGTGTTCCTCTCATCTCTCTCATTTTATAAACGGGTTCTGTGTGACAGGAGTAAAGGCAAGTTCAATTTTCCATTCGGGTCCAAAGGTATCGGGTCGTACAACGTTATATTCTACTGCCAATGAGTATTTGATCGGCTTGCCATTGAGTTGAGTTGTTTTGCCGATATTGATGCCTAGCGGCACAGTCCATGCATCATCATGATCCGCATTCCAGTTGTAGGAAATGGTGCCTGAATATCCAATGGTAACACCATCACCCAGCGAATATGACAGAATTGGTTGCAATGAACTCATGTTGGTATCGTCACCATGGCCGGCAACTTTCCAATTGTGAAAAGCCAGGAAACCGGCCAAACCCCAATCGTATCCCTTGAGTAATAACAACTCGGGTCCCAGTGTCCAGTTTTCACTGGTGATTGTGCTGTCCGTCCCGGTGGGAAGGCTACCCACCATACCAAGGCCCAAGGTTATCGGTTTGAGACCACCGAAAGAGTAGAGCAAGTCAAACCCTACATCGCCAAAGGCGGTGGATTGATCAAAACCGGGTAATGCGGCATCAAAATATGGCTGATGCATCAGATAAATGAATGCAGGTCTGAATATTACTGTATCGCCACTTTTAGCAGGAAACGGCAATGTCGGTTGAAATACATAAATATGAGCGTGCTATTTGTCTGCATCGATTAAATCCCTGTCAAGCCTGCGTCGTGAAGCACGCGCTCTGAAAGAATGTGTGGCCGATCTCGCGTTAGATAGCCGGTTACTCAAAAAAAGCATAATCCCCTCTCGGCAGCACTTCGCTTGCATGCCGGGGCAGCTGAGGATGGGGAGGATATCGAATGAGGTATCCTGCGTGTGAGAAACTAGAGATTATTCGAATTGTTGAAAGGCCCCATCTGCCCTTTGGTATCGAAGTAAGTGCCAGGGCTTAGCTTTTGGACAGATATATTTGTCAGATTCGGCACTTTTTAGCACTCCTTTGTTGTGCGCATGGGTGGTATTGCATGAGGTCGTATGTCACGCTCAAAGCAATAAATCACCTGATTTCTCAAGTACTTGTGGTTATTATGAGGTGATATGAGTTGGAGCGGGTAGAGGGAATCGAACCCTCGTATTCAGCTTGGAAGGCTGCTGCTCTACCATTGAGCTATACCCGCTTTTTCAACATCCGATTCCCCATTAGTCCTCAATTGCAACAATCGGCAATCAAGGCAGGAAATGGTGGAGGGGGCTGGATTCGAACCAGCGTACGCTAAGCGAACGGATTTACAGTCCGTCTCCTTTAACCACTCGGACACCCCTCCAAAGCAATAAAAACAATCACCTGGGTGTAATAAATAATCTGCAAGTTGGGCAGATTTTGAAAAGTCGTGCAAGACAATTCCAAATTCGTGGGTTACATACCAAACCGGATCACAAAAGCAAGCCTGTTTTTTCTTTATTTTACAATCTTTTCCACCATCCACATTTTATCGCACTTGTACCAAAGGAAGTTGATATTGTCGCATTTGACCGGAGTTTACCTGGACTTTGGCGAGGCGCGATTGGCGCCTTGGTACGAGTACCACAAGCCGATCGCAACGATGCCCAAAGCTCAGGCAAATCCGACCGTTTATCACATGTTTTCAACAGCTTCGACAGTGACCAGGATGCCCTATATCGGCCCATCGGAGTCCCCATTGGTGTTGGGTGAAGCCTGCCCGATTCACAAACATCGCGCTACGCTCCGCGCCTGGCCGAGTGAGCCGATTTGTCCCATCAAATGCTTCAATGTGGTCGAAATTTGCTTGGACCCCGATTCGCCATTCAACCAGTATGACAGCCAGATCACCCATTGCGTAGCAGCCTGATAGCCACAATCGCCCGATCAGGTGCAGAGTTTTACGGCCTAAGACTCCTCCCAGGCTTCATCTTTCACAGCTGCAGCTGCTCCACCAAAGGAATGCGCCACCTTGTTTGTCAGGGAGTGCACCGGTGAATTACCTTCTTTTCCCTCGGCAATTCCCACATCGTTATTTTTGTCCCGCTCCTTAAACCTGGTCTTGAAACCCTTTAGTTTTTCATCAATCCTGGAAACTTCTTCGGATAATGAAAGGCTGGCAGCCGTTGATTGTTCGGCCACCGCAGCATTTTGCTGAGTAACCTGATCAATGTTGCTAATCGACTGGTTGATTTCCTGCAACCCAACCGATTGCTCATTTGCAGCTGAAACGATTGCCGATACATGCTCATTGATATCAGTCACTTCACTGACAATTTGCTCAAGCGCCTTGCCAGTCTCATTGACCAGTTTTGCACCGGTTTTTACCTGTTCGCTGGAAGTTGTAATCAACTGCTTGATCTCCTTGGCAGCACTGGCAGAGCGTTGTGCAAGTTCGCGAACCTCCTGGGCGACAACTGCGAATCCCTTACC
>JAAEMP010000092.1 GCA_024225445.1 Hyphomicrobiales bacterium
AATCCAGCCCATCTGCCCAGTTTATGTAATGGCGCAAAACTTGTCCGATCAACCAGATCGCCCAAAAACATTTCCGGGTTTCACGCCTTGCTGAGTGAACTGGATTGGTCCATCAAATGCTTCCGTGTAAACAAGAAACGGTCTAGAGCAGCTTTCGACCACATTGAATCATATGACCGCTTCGATTATGTTTGCCAACTAGGCCGACTGTGCGCGATGATACCAGGGTATCACAAGCACGGGCCAACGACGGTGGCGGGCAAGATCGACCGGCCCCTTTCATCACTATTATCAATAGGATAGCCCTTTTCTGGGGTAAGATAAATCGGTCCATCGGCGTCCCCACTGGTGCTTCGGCGGCGCTTGCCCGATGCACCACATCGCGCTACGCACCGCGCCTGGCCGTGTGAACCGATTTATCCCATCAAATGATTCAATCTAAACCGGAAGTGCTCTAGTATGCGAGGCGCGATGCCTTGCGCAATCTGGTTGATCGGGCAAGCGTCGCAACGATTCCGGTGGGCTGATTTGGCTTACCTCAAAGGCCGGTATTTGGCGTTCGCTGGACAGCATCACGTTTTGCTTGTGGTCAACCAGGCCACCGCACAAAACCTGCCTTGCCAGCAAACGCCAGAAATCGGTCAAACGATTCAAAATAATCATGAAAGGATCAAGGCGCGGAACGCGGCGCGATATGAATATCGGCAAGGTTTGCAACGCAGCCCAATAGCAATCGGGGGCTGACCTGGCCCGACGAAGGCAGATTTTCACGCTCACCTGACATCATTTTGCTTTCCCTATGGTTCCCCAGACCAATAGGCGCAAATCATGCTTTACCGATAAACGCGAAACCCGTCCAATGTTTAAATGTAACCGTGAAAGGCTATAAAAAAAACCCGGATGGCAAACCTTTGCCAACCGGGGTTTCTGTTGCTAATATTATATCAGATCAGCTTTTCTTCTTTTTGTCTTCTTTTTCCAGTTGCTTCCAGGCATTTTGCTGGGCAAGCATCTCGCGAAGGTATTTGCTGTTTGCTTCGGCTTCCCTGGAAGGCAACTCGCCACGAGCAATTGTTTCGGCTTCCTTGAACCGCCCTTGAAGGCCAACAACCAATGCCAGATTTTGCCGAACAAGACTGTCGGCACTGGGCTGGACTATTGCCTTGCGCAGATAGGTCTCAGCTCCCCCCAGATCGTTTGTCAGGACATATGACATGCCCAGGTTGGACAGGACTGTCGGTTCATTGGGATTCAGGTCCAGAGCCCTGCGATAAGTATTTCTGGCATATTTCGGTTTGCCCATTTGGTCCAGAATTGCTCCTTCCGCTGAAAACAGCCGCCAGTCGGGTTGATCAGACCGTTGGGCTTTCCTGACAATTTTTAGAGCCTTTTCCAGATTGCCGGTCGAAGCCAGAGCTTTGCCATAGGCCGCAAGTACCTGACGATCCTTGGAATGGTGGATGACCATTTGCTGCATCACAGCGAGTGATTGTTCCACCCGACCAGTCATCCTGAGAGCAGCGGCGTAATCAAGCCCAATTTCTTTGGATTTCGGATTCTTTTGATACAGTACGCCATATTTCTGTGTTGCCTGATTGAGCTCACTGGCTGTCATCTGGGCAGTCGGTTTGCCTTTGCTCAGTGAAACTGATCCGGTCTTGCGCCCATCTGTCGCACAGCCACCCAAAACAAGGCCAACTGAAAGGCTCAAAGCCAGAACGTAGGTGGTTTTCTTCAGTCCAAATATGAATTTCATTTCAAAAACTTTCCAAAGCAACGCGAATAGTGAATAAAGTCTGATGCATTAATCAATATTCTGTTAACCCTAATACTTGGTTAACCAACAATGATCCGGCAATCAGATTTCGATCAAAAAACAGGAAAATTAGATGAACACTTCAGCAATAAGTGGAAAAAAATCAGGGGGTATTCCGATATGGGCACTTACACCAACTCAGATCAGATCGATCAACACGATGGTTTCCAAACATGCTGCCCTTTGGGCAAAGATGAATGGCTTTGTTGCCAGGAAAGGGCAGTTATGCCTGGTTCCAGGCAGCAAAAACAATATTGAGGCGGTATTATTTGGTCTGGGTAATTCTCCAACTCCAATGGATACAGCTATACTTTCACGTATTTTGCCAAAAGGTGATTATCGTTTTGAATCTGGTATTCCGGATTTGCAACTGGCAACATTGGGATGGTGCCTTGGTGCCTATCAGTTTTCCCGATATAAGATAATGGTACCAAGGCTGGCAAAACTGGTCGTTGATCAAAGCGTTGATACTGCATTCATTAATTCTGCTGCTTCCGCAACTCAACTGACACGTGATCTCATCAATACCCCGGCCAATGACCTGGGGCCTGATGAACTCGAAAATGCTATTCGGAAATTGGCAAAGCCATACAAGGCGCGCATCAAAGTCATCAAGGGTGATGCACTGTTAAAACAAAACTTTCCTATGATTCACGCAGTTGGCAAAGCCAGTATCTCGGCTCCAAGATTGATCGACTTGAAATGGGGGCCGGCAAAAGGAAGAAAAGTGACGCTTGTTGGCAAAGGTGTCAGTTTCGACACCGGGGGGTTGAATATCAAGCCAGGCGGGTCAATGGCGCTCATGAAAAAGGATATGGGTGGTGCCGCAAATGTCCTGGGATTGGCTCAAATGATAATGGATGCAAAACTTCCGGTTAGTCTTCGTGTGCTGATACCAGCTGTTGAAAACTCAATTTCCTCCAACGCATTTCGCCCCGGAGATATACTGGACAGCCGCAAAGGCCTCACCGTCGAAATTGGTAATACTGATGCGGAAGGAAGGCTGATCCTTGCCGATGCTCTGAGTTACGCTGATGAAGAACGCCCCGAACTCCTGATTGATATGGCAACCCTGACAGGTGCAGCGCGTGTTGCACTGGGGCCGGATCTGCCACCATTTTATACCCGTGATGACATATTTGCCAATGAAATAGCCGACGCTTCAAATAGTAAATATGATCCCCTGTGGCGCATGCCTTTGTGGAAACCCTATAATGTGATGCTAACCTCAAAAATTGCGGATATTAATCATATTACAAGTAACGGATTTGCTGGTTCGGTAACCGCTGCATTATTTCTTTCCAATTTCGTTGATCAGGCAAAATCATGGGCGCATTTCGATGTCTTCGGTTGGGTTCCAACAGAAAAGCCATGGGCACTTGTGGGTGGTGAAGCCCAGGGTATTCGAGCCATTTTTGAGGTGATCAGGAACCGCTATTCTTAGGGTCAATTCCGTTCAGTGTTGAATCCTTGGATATTTTTCATACTTGTCTTGTGCTGAAATCTCAATAAAATAGAACGGAAGCGAAACAAAGCAGTTGTAGTATTACTTTATGACAATGGATCTCGACGAATCTCAGTCTCTGCATTTGTGGCATAATGCTGCTATGGCCCAGGTATTGGATAATGTTCCTGATCTGACATTGCGCCAGACGGCTATTTTGCTGACCATTTATCTCCAGCGCCCCCCGCACACTGTGCGCGGTCTTGCAGCCGCGCTAAATGTTACCAAGCCAGTAATTACCCGTGCGCTTGATACGATGGGAATGATGAAACTGGTGGCTCGAAAGCGCGATCCCGTTGATCGCCGAAATGTGATAATACAGCGTACTGTTGAGGGTTCATTATATCTGGAAAAACTGGCCGATATCATTTCAAAATCGGCGGGAGACCTGAAATCGTGAAAGTGCCAGATAGGGTTCTGTCCGGCTCGCAGTTGCCGGAGATTGATCCGTTTGATCCAAGGCTGAATGTTATTCGACCGGATCTGGCTGATGCCCGACTGCAAAATAAGGTTGAAGCGGAAACCTATGTAACAGGTGAGCCGGCAACTGTCATTACTCCTGTCGTTGATATCAAAGGTTCCACCGATCCGGACTCAAATACAACGCATCAGTTGTTATTGGGTGAAAAGGTAATGGTTTATGAGGAGGCAAAAGAAAAGAAATGGATTCAGTCAACTAGCGATAGTTACGTCGGCTACGTTTCTTCTGACACGATAAAGGCGGCAGAGGGTATTTCCCTCTCCAGTTCGCAATCTTCTGCACCAGATGCAGTTTCACATATTGTTTGTGTGCCGGTGACATTTTGTTACCCCAATGCCGAATTGCGCAATCCGCCGATTTGCTCGTTGTCGATCGGCAGTCGTGTGACGGTCAGCACTTATGAAAGTGTACGTGGCATAAAATATGCGTTACTCGAAGAAGGCGGTGCGATTATTGATAAACATTTGCGTGAAATCGAGGACTACCCGTCAGATTTTGTAAAAGTCTGTGAACTCCTTATTAATGTACCCTATTTGTGGGGTGGAGCATCAGGATTTGGAATAGATTGTTCCAGTCTGGTCCAGCTATCCATGCGCATGTGTGGCAGGCAGGTTTTGCGCGATTCTGACATGCAGGCAGCAACGATAGGAATGGAGATAGATGCCGGGAACAATTATCAGGAATTACTGCGCGGAGACCTGATATTCTGGCGTGGTCATGTGGCTGTTCATCAGGGAGATATTGAAGGTGTTGCCCATATCATCCATGCTTCCGGTCACACCATGAATGTTGCCAGCGAACCGTTGCATCAGGCGATTGAAAGAATTGATTATCTGTACGAGAAACCTATCGGATTTCGTCGGCCTGATGGGCTCTAATATCCAGCCTTTTTGTCGACCAGACATTGTAATTCCAAACCGGCTTCAAATCGTTCTATCTGGTTGTTGACATGTGCGGCAAGTGCTTTGACATCTGATACCGAAGCGATGTGCGGGGTAAGCACTACATTTTCCATTTCCCACAATGGACTGTCCTGTGGAAGCGGTTCCTCCTCAAACACATCGAGTGATACACCTTTCAGGCGGCCACTTTTTAACGCGCTGATAATATCTGTTTCCACCTGACTTTTGCCTCTGCCGGCATTGATAAAAACCGGTCCGCCAATGGGTGAGGAACGCGATAGTTTTGCAAACAGAGCTGCATTGAATATACCCGCTGTTTGGCGCGTGTAGGGTAGCAGGCCGATCAGTATATCGGTTCTGGCCAGGAATTCATCCAGTTGTGCATCATCGTAGCAATTTACGCCCGGTACAGTCTTTTTGCCTCGACTCCAGCCATTTACCTGAAATCCCAGGCCTTTCAGCCTGATTGCCGCTTCTTGTCCAAGCACACCCAGCCCCATGATGCCAACTCGTATTTCATGGGCATCTGGTTGGGGCAGGTCGCGCCATACGCGCTGGGCCTGCTGACGGTCATAGGTGGGTTGCTGGCGAAGGTGCAAAAGGCATTGCAGACATATCCATTCGCTCATCCGGCTTGTCAGGCTTGCATCAACAAAACGTACCAGCGGTAAATCCGGCAGGCTGTCATCACTCAGCATGTGATCAACGCCGGCACCAACAGAAAACATTAATTTCAGATCTGGCATGCGGGCAAACAATCCTTTTTCCGGATGCCAACCCATGGCGTAATTAACACCACTGAGATCGGTGGGCCGGTTGGGTTCATCATTCCAGTCGATAATATTGCGATCAGGCATCAACTTCTGGAAGGTTTCATACTTGCCAAGTCCGCCAGGCTTCACATCTATCAGCAGGTCACTTTTCATGGGTCAGGCATCTCCGCCGATGGATTCCGGGACTGCTTCAATATTGAATGCTGCCGCCATTAATGATTTTGTATAATCCGTACCCGGGTTATCAAAAATTTGGTCGGCAGCCCCCTGTTCAACTACCTGACCGTTTCGCATTACAATCACATCATTGGCCAGAGCCCGCACTACTTTGAGATCATGGCTGATAAACATATAGGTTAATTTGTGATGCCGCTGTATTTCCCGTAACAAATCCACTACCTGGGCCTGAACGCTCATATCGAGAGCAGATGTGGGTTCATCCAGCATGATGAATTTTGGTTCCAGCACCAGAGCGCGCGCAATGGCAACACGTTGGCGCTGCCCACCGGAAAACTCATGCGGATAACGGTGGCGGGTATTCGGGTCCAGGCCTGTTTCAATCAATGCCTGACTGACTTTTTTATCGCGCTCTTCATAAGACAATTCCGGCATGTGGATAAGCAGGCCCTCACCAACTATTTCACCAATCGACATGCGCGGTGACAATGATCCATATGGATCCTGAAAAACCACCTGCATTTCTTCACGCAGCGGTTTCATTCGGGCAAATGAATAGTCTGATATATCTCGCCCGACAAAAGATATTTTACCCTCCGAGGAAATCAGTCTGGTGAGTGCCATTCCAAGCGTGGTTTTACCTGATCCCGATTCGCCGACGACGCCCAGTGTCTGCCCTTCGCGTAACGTTACATCAATACCATCAACCGCTTTCACATGATCCACGGTTTTACGAAAAAACCCGCGCTTGATCGGGAACCATACACGGATATTACTGGCCTCCATCACCACTGGGGCTTTTTTGTTTGCCAAAGGCGGGTTACCGGAGGGCTCAGAGGCTAGCAGGTGTCGGGTGTATTCATGGACAGGGCTGTCGAACAGGTCCGCAGTTGGCCCATGCTCGACAATTCTGCCACCCTGCATAACACAGGTTCGGTCAGCAATTTTGCGTACAATGCCCAGATCATGTGTGATGAACAGCATTGCCAGTCCGCGTTCGCGTTGCAGCTTTTTCAGCAATTCCAGGATTTGCGCCTGGATGGTTACATCGAGTGCCGTAGTTGGTTCATCGGCAATTAGCAATTCGGGTTCATTGGCCAATGCCATTGCGATCATTACCCGCTGCCGCTGGCCACCCGATAATTGATGAGGATAGGCCCCGAGGCGTGACCTGGCATCTTTGATTCCCACTTGATCCAGCAGTTCCAGTGTTCGTGAGCGGGCTTGGTTGTCTCGCAATCCCTGATGCAACATCAGAATCTCATTGATCTGTCGCTCGACCGTATGCAGTGGATTAAGTGAGGTCATCGGTTCCTGAAAAATCATCGTGATATCATAACCACGTACTCGTCGCAGATCCCTCTCATCACCGTCCAGCAAGTTCTCGTTTTTGAAATGGACCTCACCTGTTGGATGGCTTGCCGCCGGGTAGGGCAGCAATTTTAGTACGGACAAAGCCGTTACCGACTTACCCGACCCGGATTCTCCAACCAGCGCAACAGTCTCGCCCTTGTCGATTGTCAATGAAACCCGGTCAACGGCAAGATTGGTCTCATCTCCCTGTTTGAAGGCAACAGAGAGATCACTGATTTGCAACAACGGTTCTGTTTGTTTATCCATCCATCCTCACTCAAACGTTTTGCGCGGATCAAATGCATCACGCGTTGCTTCGCCGATAAAAACCAGCAGCGACAGCATCAGGGAAATGACGATAAATCCGGAAATACCGAGCCAGGGTGATTCCAGATTGTTTTTACCCTGTTGCAGCAACTCGCCCAGAGAAGCGGAACCCGGGGGCAGGCCAAATCCCAGGAAATCCAGAGATGTAAGAGTACTGATCGAGCCACTTAATATGAAAGGCAGGAATGTCAGCGTTGCCACCATTGCATTGGGCAGCATATGGCGAAACATGATCGTTGCATTACCAACCCCCAGTGCCCTGGCCGCCTTGACATATTCAAGATTTCTCGCCCGGTAAAATTCAGCCCGTACCACACCGACAAACGCCACCCATGAAAACATCAGCATGATGCCCAGTAATATCCAGAACCCCGGTTCCAGAATCGAAGCGACAATTAACAATAGATACAGTAACGGCATGGCTGACCATATTTCGATAATCCGCTGGAATATCAAATCTATCCAGCCGCCAAAATACCCCTGTACTGCGCCGGCAGATACGCCGATAACCGCCGATGCCAGGGTAAGCACCAGTCCAAACAGGATGGAAATCCGAAATCCGTATATGATCCGCGCAAGCACATCGCGCCCCTGATCATCCGTGCCAAGCCAGTTCCAGTTACCGATATTGCAAGCCGGGTCATCAATCCCTGCAATATAGGCGTTGCACCGTGTTTCATCATCATAAAGCCAGAATGGTTTCGAGGGAGCCGGCTCAGGAAGCTGCTTGTTGATGGTGCGGTAGGAATAACGGATTGGCGGCCAAATCATCCACCCCTGTTTTTCACGAAACACTTCATCAATATGTGGCGCGCGAAAATCAATTACCGGTAAATTTAACGGGTCTTCCGGCAAGACATCGTCTTCGTCATAATCGATAATAACCGGATACAGCATTTTCCCGTCGATAGATGCGATGATGGGCCTGTCATTGGCCAGAAATTCTGCTGCCAGAGTGACAAAAAACAACAACAGAAAAATCCACATAGCCCAATAGCCGCGACGGTTTTTCTTGAAATTTGCCTTACGTCTCTGATTGATCGGAGACAGGGTGAACCAGCCGCGTTTTGGAGGCGCGGTAACTTGAATTTTATCAGCATTGGGATTTGAAACAGTTTTATTCATCACACATCCCGGGCTTCAAAATCGATGCGTGGATCAATCCAAGTGTATAACAGGTCCGAGACCAGTGAAATGATCAATCCCATTATCGAAAAAATGTAAAGCGTGGCAAATACCACCGGATAATCGCGGTCAAAGATGCTGCGAAAACTCAGTAATCCCAGCCCGTCCAGTGAAAATATTGTCTCAATTAGCAATGAACCGGTAAAAAATGCGGTGATGAACGCCCCGGGAAACCCTGCGATAATAATCAGCATGGCGTTACGAAAAACATGTCCGTACAACACCTGGCGCTCATTTAATCCTTTTGCCCGGGCGGTTTGAACATATTGTTTTCGGATTTCATCCAGAAAGGAGTTTTTGGTTAGCAGGCTGGTCGTGGCAAAAGCTGCCAGCGACAATGAGATTAACGGAAGCGTCAGATGCCAGAAGTAGTCAATTATCTTGTTGAACAAGGTCATCTCAGAAAAATTATCCGATACCAGGCCTTTCAAAGGGAACAAATTGTAAAACGAGCCACCGGCAAAGAATACAATCAGCATGATTGCAAACAAGAATCCGGGTACCGCATAGGCAATGACAATGACACCGCTGGTCCACACATCAAAAGTTGATCCATCCTCCACGGCTTTCTTGATTCCCAGCGGAATTGAGATGCCATAGGATAAAAATAGTATCCATATGCCAAGAGAAATCGAAACCGGCATCTTTTCCTTGATCAGATCAATAACAGAAGTATCACGATAAAAGCTCTCACCAAAATCAAACCGCAGATAATCCCAGACCATGATGCCAAAACGGGTCAGGGGAGGTTTGTCAAAACCAAACTGTTTTTCCAGTTCCTTGATAAATTCCGGGTCCATACCCTGGGAACCACGATATTGTATCGCCCCTTCGCCGCTGCTTCCTTTGTCAGATTGTGAGAAATCCGTATCACCGCCGGAAATACGATCGGTTGCCGATGAACTCTGACCGCTCAAATCCGCAATAATTTTTTCAATTGGCCCTCCAGGCGCAAATTGAATTATGGTGAAAGACAACGCCATTATTCCAAACATGGTTGGGATAATCAGAAGTAGTCTGCGTAATATATAGGCTCCCATTGCCTGCCTATCCCTTGTCGATCAATCTGGCCTTGGCCTCATCATACCACCACAAACTTTCCACCGGAAACCCGTATTCCGGTTTTGGTTCATTCCAGCCAAACATATCCCACATGGCGACGCGGTGATTCGCTGAATACCAATTTGGAATCCAAAACTGGTACGCACGCAAGACCCGGTCAATGGTTCGCATGACGATTATAAGTTCTTTTCGGGTTTTGACTCTGGCAATTTCACTAATCAGCTGGTCAAGCGCAGCTAACCGGACACCGGGAGCATTGTTGGAGCCCCTTACATCACTAACCTCGGAATGGAAAAACTTGCGCATCCCTTCAGCTGTGGGGCTGGGGGAAAACGAAAAGGCTGAACCAATAATATCAAAATTGAAATCTTCCACCCTGGCTTGATATTGGGAGGGATCAACGACGCGAATCGAGGTGCTGACCCCCAATTGGCGAAGATTGGCGGTCATCCCGCCCAAAACTTTTTCAAACGCTTTTGAACGAACCAGAAATTCGATGCTGAACTGGATTCCCTTGTCATTAACCAGCTTGCCGTTATCAGAGCGCCATCCGGCGCTGGTGAAAAGACCAAAAGCTTTTCTCAGATTTTTTCTGTCATTGCCAGAACCATCGGATACGGGTTGGTAGGCTGCTTCATCGAATACAGTGTCGGGTAATTCTCCTGTCAGTGACTGCAACAATTGGGCTTCCTCCATTCCTGGTTTGCCTTCAGCTTTAAACGGCGATTTCTCAAACAGCGATTGTGAGCGCGTATAGGCACCATAGAAAAGGTTTTTGTTGGTCCATTCAAAATCAAAGCAATGACCGATTGCCTGACGAACCCGGATATCGGAAAATTTTTGCCGTCTGGTATTGATTGCCCATCCCTGCATTGAAGGGCGCAATTCACCGGGAAACAGTTGCTGGATCACTTTTCTATTTTTGACAGCTGGAAAATCGTATTCCGTAGCCCAGACCTTGGAGGTAAATTCCTCTCGCCATAACAGGTCGCCTTTTTTGAAAGCCTCAAATGCGGCGATGCGCTCTGAATAGAATTCGATTCTCAATTTGTCAAAATGATTAACGCCCCGTGCAAATGGCAGGTCTGTCGCCCAGTAATCCCTGACCCGTTCATATTCAATAAATTGCCCGGCGGAAAATTTGCCAACCCGCCATTGGCCCGAACCCAGTGGCGGCTCCAGATTCGAAGAATCAAATTTGCGATTTTCATAATAATTCTTTGAAAATACAGGTGTTGATCCGGCTACCGCCAGAATTGCCCGGTCCGATTGCCGGCCGTTGAATTTCAGTTCAATGCGGTATTCGCCCAAACGGCGTATTTCAGTAAGATTTCGCATATCCTGGGATAATTGGGGATGGCCCTTTTCCTTGATAATACTGAATGAAAATACAACATCATCGGCATTGAGTTTGCTGCCGTCATGGAACCGCGCTTCTTTACGCAACTCGAATATGTACGAGTTGCGGTCTGCTGATATCTCGACGGACTTTGCGGTAGCGCAGTAAAGCGCGTCCGGTTCGTCTATGGCGCGCACCATCAGGGTGTCAAAACACAATTCCATTCGCGGCGGTGCTGCCCCTTTCAGGACAAAACTGTTAAGCGTATTGAAAGTCTGGGTATTCTGGTTAAATCCCCAGTTGGACGGAGTAAAGGCGAACAGGCCGCCTTTTGGCGCATTCAGGTTGGCATAGTCAAAATGGTCATAATCAGCGCCATATTTCAGTTCGCCAAATGAGGACAATCCGTGCAGTTTTTTACCCGATGGGTTGCCTGCCAGACTGACTGAAATCCCGCCAGCCAGAACCAGACCGGATGCTCCCACGGTTTTGATGAACTCACGCCGTGTAAATGCAAACAGGGATTGCCCATGTCCGGTCAATTTTGCTTCCCCAGTTCATTCTCGATTTTCGTATCAATCCAGAATGAATCGGTGTCCACGCCCACCATTGTCGGCTGTTTGTCAACAAATTGCAGTTTGCGCCACCAGGACAAACGCACCGTCGGATTATGCCATTGGGGAATAGCGTAATACTGCCACTTCAAAATGCGATCCAGAGCACGGGTCAGGTGAACCAGTTCCTGGCGGTCCGCAGCCGCGATGATTTTTTCTATCAGCTCGTCAATCACAGGGTCATTGATACCTGCATAATTTCTTGTACCATTGGTATTTGCCGATCGCGAACTCCAGTATTCGCGCTGTTCATTGCCCGGAGACTGGGATTGAATGGTTACGCCGCCGGTCACTTCAAAATCAAATTTGTCCAGTTTGTTTTTGTACTGGGCCGTATCCAGTATCCGCAGGTTGGGCTTGATGCCCAATGTGCGAAGATTTTCGAAAAAGGGATTGGCAATTCTTTCATCAGTCGGATTGTTGCCAATAAATTCAAGAGAAAACTGCTTTCCATTCTTATCCAGCATTTTACCAGCGGTGAAACTGTATCCGGCCTCGGTAAACAATTTCAGGGCTTGACGCTGGGCCAGTCGAAATGACCCCGGTTTTGAAAAATTTGGAATAACGAATTCCCTCTCAAACAATTCATCCGGAATTTTTCCACGATATTGCTGCAGAATTTCCAGTTCACGTCCTTCGGCAATGCCGCTTGACTGCAATTCACCGCCTTCAAAAAAACTGTCGGTGCGGGTGTAGGCGCCATAGAACAAATTCTTGTTCATGGTCTCAAAATCAAACAGCAGTCCTAGTGCCTGGCGCACACGTCGGTCCCTGAATTTTTCCTTTCGGGTATTTAGAAAATATCCCTGAAAAACCTGGGATCCGGATTTTGGAAACTCTTTTCTGAGAACATCGCCGCGCTTTATCGCCGGAAAATTGTAGGACCGGGCCCAACGCTGGGAACGGTTCTCGATCCTGTAATCTATAATCCTACCTTTTTTGTAGGCCTCCCAGATGGCCGCTGGATCAAGAAAATAGGTGTAACGAATCTTGCCAAAATTAAAGCGTCCCTTTTGGGCTGCAACATCAACACCCCAGTAATTATCTGCCAGTTCCCAGGTAATTGATTTGCCCATTTTGTATTTACCAATCCGGTAAGGTCCCGAGCCCAGCGGTGGCTCGGTTATTGGTTTGGTAATGTCGCGCCTTTCCCCTTCAACATTGGTACCATTCCACCAGTGTTTTGGCAGAACAGGCAGATCACCGATGATGGTTGGCAATTCGCGGTTGTTCTTCTGGTCAAAAAAGAATGAAATTTCATATTTACCCGTAATTTCTACCCGCTCAATGTTCCTGTAATAATTTGACCAGAGCGGATTTACCTTCCGCAACACCTGCATAGACCAGACAACATCTTCGGGTGTTATTGGTTTGCCATCATGCCATCTGGCTTTTGGGTTAAGTCGAAAAACCGCCCAGGAATAATCATCGGCAAATCGAAAGGCATCAGCCACCAATCCGTAAGATGCACTGGGCTGGTCCACAGACTGGGTGAACAGGCTGTCATATAAAAGGCCACCCTGATAACTTAATCCAGCCGCTGGTCTGCCGCGCACCACAAACGGGTTAAAACTGTCAAATCCGCCAAATGCCGCCTGATTTAGCGTGCCGCCTTTCGGCGCATTGACATTGACATGATCATAATGATCGAAATCCTCGCCATATTTCAGTTCGCCGAATAATGTACTCCCATGGTGCCATTTGTTTTCATCTGCTTCCACATTTCCAAATTGGAGAATGACAGCAAGCATCAGGACAAAGGACTGGGCTAAATAGCAGGATCGGATCATGGACAAATATCTCGAAATATTGTGACGGTAACGTTTTTTACACTAATGCGCCCATTGTGGCTTCGCAATGGTTCAATCGGCGAATTCAGCATAACAAAAAGGCCGGTAATTGTGACAAATTACATATATTCAGTTACACGACAATGAACGGCGGCTTCGAGCCTTCTCAAGACCCTGGGTGTTTGTCGCAACTCGACCAGAACGATAGACGGATTCAGTTAAATGATGCCCTTGAGCGGCCATTACCCGCTACAGCTTCATCCCGCCTGGAGGGCATCACGGCCCATCTCGCTACGGG
>JAAEMP010000093.1 GCA_024225445.1 Hyphomicrobiales bacterium
AATCCAGCCCATCTGCCCAGTTTATGTAATGGCGCAAAACTTGTCCGATCAACCAGATCGCCCAAAAACATTTCCGGGTTTCACGCCTTGCTGAGTGAACTGGATTGGTCCATCAAATGCTTCCGTGTAAACAAGAAACGGCCTAGACCTGAAACGATCCGGATAACCCGTTTTGTCATTAAAGTCCCGGCCCACTCAGTTCGGCGATTCCAATCGCGCTTTCACCCGAACCGCTATATACCAGAAATATCCGGGATCCATCCTCAATGATACCAGGGTCGCGTAATCCATTCACCGGCCCAACAGCTGCACCGGATGTGGATGGCATTTCAGGCAAATTACATCCTTCCCAGGGATATTCCGGGCGAAGGATTTCCCTGGCTTGAGAAAGCCGCCAATCCTTCCAGTTTAATTCAAGATTGATCATCGCGTGATAAATCCGTTCCGGAGCATCGCCTGTTCGCGTCCAGAATACGTGTAATATGTCTCCTCGAACAAGTGCTGCGGTGTGTCTGGTGGCGGGATCCAGCAGAGCGGGGCCCGGTTCGAATTCCCGCAATCCGTCTTCTGATCGCAGGATAATATTGGGATAAGCCAGTGCATACCACCAGCTGTTATGGCGGAAAACGCGGAAGTAAGAAGGGCCGAGTATCTCGCGGTGAACATCAAATTCGAGGCCGTCGTTTGACAGGGCAACGCGGGTCTTCTGCTCACCGTCGCAACACAGACCATGGAAATACATTCTGATGCAGCGTTTGTCTTGATCCACATGAACATCAGGTGATGCGATATGGGGATATAGCCAGTCCCGGCCGTCTTTTGCCCAGTCAGGCACCGGACCCGCATTTTTCGGTCGTTGCGAACAGAAAAGCGAATCAAAAATATCGAGGCATCCAGGTCGATGAATGATCCAGGGTTCTCCAATTGATGGCGCGTGAGCCAAACGAATAAAACTGCCTTTGTGATCGGCGAAATACAGATAATAGCGCGCCAGTGGTGATTTGACCCAGGTCGGGACTTTGATCAGAGATGGACCATTGATATTGCTCCCTATACATGGATCCATCTCTGGGGAAATTATTGGTTGGGTGGACAGCCGTTGTGCAATAAGGGGCATGGTTTTGTGTTTCTCAAGGGGCATTCAAATTGCTGACGGCGGGTTCAATCTGCCTCTTATACTCAGTTGAGTGAACTGATCTGATACTCCGCTTTATCAAGCCATTCCGGATTGATTTCAACACCCCAGCCCGGCTGATCGGGGATTGATGCCTTGCCATCGACAATATCATAGGGAGAACGGACAAAAAGCCCTTCCTGCCAGGGATAATAGTCTTGTCCTTCAATTGAGAATTCAAGGTATTTTCCCGCATTGGGGATCGCCCTTAATAAATGCATGGTGAACAGGGTGACCATGGACAAATTGGCGCAATGAGGCGTACAGGGTATTGCGGCTGCTTCCCCCATTCTGGCCACTCTGAGCGTTCGCGTCAGCCCTCCCAGATAGCAGATGTCCGGCTGGATAATGTCAACAGCCCGCATCTCGACCATATGACGCCAGGTTGGAATCTCGCAATCCTGTTCGCCGCCGCTGACATCAATTTCGAGTGTATCGGCGACCTGTTTCGTCTGTTCAAGTTCCCAATAGGGGCAGGGTTCTTCAAAATGCCCATAGCCGTGATCTTCAAGACGCCTGCCGACTTCAATCGCCTGGTCTGGTGAATAACAGCTATTCGCATCAGCCAGAATGGTAACGTCGTCCCCAAGCGCTTTTCTTATGGTCGGAATTATTTCCTCGGTGCGTCCCGGCCATTCATCCCGGCCCCGGCCAACTTCAGCACCGACCCTGATTTTGAAGGCATCAAAGCCGAATTCAGACTGCAGACGCGACAGGCGTGCTGCTTCATCAGCGGGTGTAATATCGCGCTTCATCGAGGAACCATAGGCACGAACTGATCCCGGTGATCCGCCGATCAGTTCACAGACGCTTTTTCCGGCAATCTTTGCATGCAGGTCCCAGAGCGCCGTATCAACGCCACCAATTGCGCGACGCAGATAGGAGCCTGGAAATTTGTGCTCACGCTCGGTAATTGTGTCGCACAGATTGTCGAGATTTTCTGCATCCATCCCAAGTGCCCAGGGTGCAACCTGCCGATGCAGCACCAGAGAGGAAATATCCGAATTGTAGGTGGAGACCTGCCCCCACCCCTGTTCGCCACTGTCAACGCTTACGCGGACAAACCCGACAAATTCGGTGCAAAATGTTTCAATTGATTTTATTTTCATGATTCAACTATAGAAAAATTGGCGGGAAGAATATACTTCTCATTGCGACTATATTTGCGACCCAAATGGTATTGGGATCAGGACTTGTTAAATCCGCCATATGAGGATCGCAGTAAAACAAATCGCTGAGAAGAATTCATGAGCAACGCTGATATCGGAATGATCGCCAAAAAGACAAAGTGTCTATTGTCTATATTGAGCTTAATTCATAACGCAAATTGCGGGAAACCATTCTGAGATAACAGTGAGTAATCTATAGATTTGAAAGATGGCACTTAATATGCAACCTTTACGAAATCAAACAATCTGAACCGGAAATATCAATTGAACGATCACGAATTCAAATTCACAGGTAATGCAAAAGAATATTTTGGCATCTGGATTGTCAATTTATTGCTGTCGATTGTGACCATCGGGATTTATACTGCATGGGCAAAAGTTCGTCGGGTGCGTTATTTTTATGCCAATACCTGGCTGGATAAGCACAATTTCGAATATCATGCGCGACCGGTATCCATCCTGATTGGCCGCATCATTGTAGTAGGGGCCTTACTGGTCTACAACCTGCTCATTAACCTCACACCGCTCGCCGCCGTCCTGCTGATTCCCTATATTATTATCTTGCCCTGGATAATCAACAAGGCGATTCGGTTCAATGCTCGTGTGACCAGTTACCGCAACATAAGATTCAATTTTGCCGGCACTTATTGGCGGGCTTTTCTGGTGTTTGTGATCATGCCGATGGTTGCAATCATTTCGTTCGGCATATTAGGGCCGGTGGCTTCCCGTTTGGGGCAAAACTATATTGGCAATAATCTCAAATACGGTACGGCGAAATTTTCTACAGATGCGCCCCTTGGAAAACTCTATTCAAACTGGGGTGCCAGTATAGGTTTCTTTGTGGTTGCCACGTTGGGATTTGGGATAATTGGTGCAATTGTCATGGCTGTCGACACTGAATTGGGATTTATTGAGCAGTTAATTGATAATCCCGATATCGAACAAGGATTGAAGCAGATTTATGCCATGTCGATTACTGGAATACTTGTGGCTTATATCGCTGCAATATTTTCCTACCTGTTTTACAAGGCTGGCGTGCGCAATGTTGCCTATAATGCCACTGTTCTTGAAGGTGGGCACCGGCTTGTTTCCACGGTCAGTCGTTGGAAATACGTCTGGATACTGATAACCAATCTTCTGGCTGCGTTGGCAACCATAGGCCTGCTCAGGCCTTGGGCCGCGATACGAAGCTGGCGCTATCTTGCGGATAATACCAGCCTTAAGGCAGCATCCGACCTGACGGAATTTGTTGAACAAAAAACTCCTGAAGGGACCGCCGCAGGTGCAGAGTTCCTGGATATAGAAGGTATTGACTTCGGACTGTAATCATCATGGGAAACATTGAAGGCAGGTATTTCGTGGCAGGTTCCAGCGCCAGTCAGGATGCGCGTTTTGAGCTGGTTGACGGACTGGCAATGATCCGCCTGGCAGATGGTTCGCAGACATATTCTGGTGAAGTGGCATTGGTGAGCGACCGGCTCGGTAATGTTGTGCGCAAGATTACTCTGTATGATGGCAGCCTGTTTGAAACGCCCGACAATAACGGCGTCGATGAGCTATTTGACGTGCACAAGAGTTTTTTCAACCGCCTGACCCACATTGAATCTTCTGTAAAACTTGTTGCCATCCTCGCTGTTGTCACCATGTTGGTCTTGTTTGGCGCTTATCGCTATGGACTTCCGATACTTGCCAGGGTTGCCGCAAATGTTACGCCGACCAGTGTCTTGAGTTTGATGGATGCGGGTGCAAGGGAGACTGTTGACCGGGTGATTTTTTCAAAAACAAAACTGGATGATAAAAAGCGTGCCGTAATTTCTGTCCTGTTTGAGGATCTGAAAAAACAGTCGGGTCAAATTGACCCGCCTCTGCGGCTTTTATTTCGCGACGGCGGCATACTTGGCGCCAATGCGATTGCATTACCCGGCGGCACCGTGATTATTACCGACCAATTGGTGGGTAAAGCGAAATCCGATGATGAAATTGCCGGTGTGCTGGGCCATGAAATCGGTCATGTGGAATTGCGTCATTCACTTCGTCAGATTTACCGGGTGCTGGGTATTTCTTTTATGGTCACAATTATAGGCGGTGATTCAAGCCAGTTGGTGGAAGATGTCATTGCCCAGGCTTCAGCACTGGAAAATCTGTCCTATTCGAGAAAATTTGAAACCGAATCTGATTATCGAAGTGCAGAACTGATGGTTGGGCTTGGGCGCGATCCTTACGCCTTTGTCGAATTGTTGAAGCGCATCACGCTGGACAAGGGCGAGAAATCCGATACGGGCTGGTTAGCCACCCATCCGGGAACTTTCGACCGGATGGCGACAGTGAAGAAATACGTCAATTCACTCAAGCCGTGATTGCGGCAGACCGGGACCGCTTTGCGAAATGGCTGACACTTTCGCCATAAGATTCGGGCTTCGCTCCGTTCTTGTCTCTGCAAACAGAACGAAATCCATAACAATCAGTATGAGCTTGATGTTGATCAGGACCAATGACGGGCATTTATTGCAGAGCACCTTTAAAATGATCATGCAATCAGGAGCGAAAAGCGACCGGCGCCGGTGCGCAGCCCCCGTGGAGGCCGGGCGTTAGCCCGAATAGCCGTGAGCGAAAAAAAACAGACTGAATCAAAATAAAGGTGTTCTGCATTTATCCGGCACCTTCTGTGCGCATTTGAAAGATGGTCAATGGCAGGTATATTGGCGTGGTATGACGCTGAAATTTGCAGAATTCGAAATTATACCCGGGGAAGAGTGGCTGTTTGCTCTCAACGAATTTTTGGGTAACGGCCAGATAGATGAGATGCAATGTAATCATGAATGGGTCTAAGCGCGTTTTTTCTTGGGCAGTTTGGCGGCAATGCCAAAGGCATTTTCGCGCCGGTCCATTTCCTTCCACACTTCCTTCGGATCGATTTCCATGTCAACCAGCAAAACCATGGAATTGTAAAGTAAATCAGCCATTTCCATGACGACTCCTTTACGGTTACCGGTAACATAATCCAGTGCTACTTCTGAAGCTTCCTCCACCACCTTTTTGGCGATCTTGGTTTTACCATCAGCCAAAAGACGTGCTGTTTTGGACGCTTCGGGTTTCCTTTTCTGCTCGGCAAGAATTTGCTTGTATAGCCGCTTGACTTGCGGAGGCATATTTTCATTTGACAGGTGAACAACGACTGCCATGGTAACCTTTCCAGATGTTTAAGCGCCAATAATCTCACTTTGCGGGCGCCATCCTGCTTTACCCAAACATTATCATTTGTTTGGTTAAATTTGGTTTAAACCCACTACTCCTGCGTCCTGGTCATCTTTACCATTGGCGTATAAAACAGGACAACAAGCAATTAGGCCGAATGTGCTCTGGCAAAAGGAGTTTATGCCTTTTCCGCATTTTTCACAGTGGTCTGGTGAATGGCATCTTCGAGCCAGGTTTCATCACAGTCCCACTCGCCGCACCACTGGTGGTGGTCTGTTGAGGGAAATTTCTGCACAGGAGAACCCGTTTGGGGATTGACATGTACGCTGGGCGGGTAGCGATGGCAGTGGCCGGATGTATACAATGGTCCCGCCTGGTCGGACATCCAGTAGATGCAGTGGGCGCAATGGGGTCGCAAAAGGCTCATCATGATTTCCTTATCGTTTTAAGCAAGCATCCTGGTGATCATTCGCCAGCAGGATAATTTCAGGCAATAATGAGTCAAACCCGTTACCTACATACTTTCCTTCAACCTCATCGCCTTCTTGTGCAAAGATATGGCTTCTCCGCCAAGCCGGTGAAAGATTAGCCATCGTTACGCTGCGCGCATACCCGGATCGAACGGGATTTCGATATCGACGCCAAGTGTCGAGACTCGCATTCCACGGTCCATCCTGATGTTAACTCGACGGCCGTCAATTTGTACATGTTTGCCAATAACGGTCAGGATTTCTTCCCTTAGAACCGACACAATATCTACTCCGCTAATGGATGCCCTTTCGTGGGCAAGCAAAACCTGCAGTCGTTCACGTGCAGCATTGGCCGAAGCCCGCTTTCTGAAAAATTGGAGAATTTTCATGCAGCCTTCCTTCCGAAGAACTTGCCAAAAAAACCGCGCTTTTCCTCTGGAACTATTATTGGCACGGTTTCTCCGACCAACCGCCGCGCGGAATCGAAAAAGGCCCTTGCGATACCACTTTCGCTTTCACACAATGTGACGGGAGAACCAATATTCGACGCACGTAATATGTTTACACTCTCGGGAATAATACCAAGCAGCGGGATTGACAGAATATCTACGACATCGTCGACGTTCAGCATGTCGCCATCCGCCGCGCGGGCCGCGTCATAGCGGTTGATGAGCAGATGCTTCTCTAGTCGCTCGCCCTGCTCGGCCTTGACAGTCTTGGTATCAAGCAGGCCGATGATTCGATCCGAATCGCGTACAGAAGATACTTCCGGGTTCGTAACGATAATTGCAGCATCGGCGTTACGCATCGCCAGTATTGCGCCACGCTCTATGCCGGCGGGGCTGTCGCAAATTACCCAATCGAATACTTTCTTTAATGCTGAGATCACTTTCTCGACACCCTCCGGTGTAAGCTTGTCCTTATCGCGGGTTTGCGAGGCTGGCAGAAGAAACAGGTTTTCCAGCTGCTTGTCGCGGATCAGCGCTTGTGCCAGCGGTGCCTCCCCCTCGATTACATTTATCAGGTCGTACACAACCCTGCGCTCGGCACCCATTACCAGGTCGAGATTGCGCAAACCGACGTCGAAATCCATGATTACAACCCTCTGCCCCGCCTGTGCCAAAGCAGCACCGATTGCAGCAGTGGAGGTCGTTTTACCAACACCTCCCTTGCCAGAAGTAACCACGATCACCTTACCCATCATATTCTCCTTGTTGCAGATAGCAGCCGCCTCAGCTAAGAGCCCCTGCTTTTAAAGTGTCGTTTTCCAACCAAAACTGAGCCGCATGCCCGATTAGCCCAGACTCAAGTTGTTCAGAAGTCATGTAGCAACCTGAGATCGCGACAAGTTCCGCTTCGAGCTTGCGGCAGAAAATGCGGGACGAGGTTTCACCCGTCGCACCGGCTAATGCGCGCCCGCGCAGTGTTCCGTATATGTGCAGGGAGCCGTTGGCGACTACTTCCGCGCCGGACGCAACAGATCCCACTATCGTGATGTCGCCTTCTGAAATCAGAGACTGTCCGGAACGAACCGGCTCTGTAACCAGTAACGATGGCTTCACATCATCTGCCACCGGTTCCCGGCGTGAACGCTCCGCAGTGTTGTTGGAGTTCATTTCGGGTGTTTCGATATTGGATACCTGCAGCCCGCCGCTCATTGCCGGAGGCAAGTCGGAGGTAAGCAAGGAGGGCGAAGCGCCTTCCACACCCATGACACGGACTTTGCGCTTGCCGAGCTGGTCGATGAGACCCTTTAGCTGCGCTCGGTCAACCTCGATTTTTGTGATGTCGAGCACGACCGGGCGCTGCAGGAAAAAACCCACAGAACGGGCAGCCATATCGTCAAACCGGGCCAGCCAGTTTTCAAACGGAAATTCCGGGCTCAGCGCAAACGCGAGGAAAGAACGGCCGTTGATAGAAATGGGTTGAGTGGTTGTTAGCACTTTGCTCATCATGGTTAATTTTTCGTTGCGGAAAACCTACATGAATCGTGATTAACAAATAGTTAACATATCAAGCTTGCAGCAACTAAAAATTATACATGCCGGGTAAATGCGCTGGATCGTTGAGCGCA
>JAAEMP010000094.1 GCA_024225445.1 Hyphomicrobiales bacterium
ATTCAAAAGCTCTGCGAGTACGGATGTAATCAAGCTTGCTGTCTTCACAGCACGGACATTGAACACCCTGCGGCATTTCATCTTTATAAGGTAATCCAGACACCTTTCCTCTGTTGGAAATTTATCCTGAAATTCAAGTAAACTCATCTGCGTATAACGATTCTCTCCCGACATACATCAAATAAAACATTCCCTGTCCTAACTGCATAATCAGAAGTTAGCGTGCTTATCCCGAATTGACGTTATATTACTTGTCATTGAGATCACCGCTTCTCTTGTATCAGTACCCAAGTTTTGGAATCTGACTTTTTGATTGGGGGAAATTATCGGTGACACGTCGTATTATTTCTCTAGAAAGCAATGAGAATTCATTGAATTTTTCATCATTTATCTGAGTAGTACTGGAAATTTTAAGTGATTTATCTCGCGCTAGTGTGTGAGTTGCATAACTCGTTGGTTTTGGAATAACTATTCTGCAAGCACTTCTATGTCACGATTGGTGCCGGATTTTACCTTGAAGTCGTGTGAATAGATTTTTTCGTTATTTCGGGCGATTGCTGTGTAATTCCCTTCGGCCAGAACCAGTGCCGGGAATATTGAGGTGCTTTCCTTGATTACATCCCCGTTTTCAGCCAGTATCGACCAGGAAGTATCAGCGATTGCGCCGCCACCTGTATTGCGAACCAAGCGAAATGATATCAAGGCTGCACGGTGTTGCATGGTGGCTTGCGTCAGTTTTCCGGCCTGGACACGCAGGTCAGCCCGTGTTTCCACGTTCAATTTCCCGTATCTGGAAACCACGTGATATGTACCCTGGGCAAACGGTACAATTTGCATGGGACGCACATCGCGGGCGATGAGTGGGCGAATTCCACGGTCGTCGGCCTTTTCGGAGAATACATCAAATCGCAACAGGCTGGAAGAGATTGGTCCATCAGGTGAGGTTGTTGCTTCCAGTTGCAGACCGCCCGCATTCAGGATCAAAACCTGGTAATTGTCTTCTTTATTGATCTCGATCCGGCGTACGGCCCCGGCGAATCCATAGGCAACGTGTACATAATATTCTCCTTTCGACATTTTGAAGGATCTGGTACCACCTCTGGCATTTGCATAAAGTAGCAATTCACCCTTCTCGTCCGTCTCAGATTTGAATACTCTCCATTCCAGCCCTTGTTCGATGGATTGTTCTTCTGCTGTTAAACGAGCTTCCACGGTGAGGAGAAAAGTTGTTTCACCTTTTGTCTGGGCATTAAGGGGCAACAACCAAATGGTAAATAACAAAAAAAGCGCGATTGCCGACAGATTGGCAAAGGGCGAAAAATTGTTGATTTGCCTGAACATATTTTCTTTGCCTTTTGGCAAGTGGTGTGTTTTCTGTTTCAAGCTTATTTGAGCGTTAATATCAAGGCAGTAATATGGAATCAGAAGTTAATAATGATGTTCTAGATTATATGCAGAAACGCGGTTCTGTACCGGCGAAGTTCATGTCAGGTCCGGGTCCCGATGACCGGCAGTTACTGAAAATACTGGAGATTTCCTGCCGCGTTCCCGACCATGGTAAACTTACCCCCTGGCGCTTTATCCGATATGGTGAAGAAAAATGCATCGCGCTGGGACAAAAAGTGCTTGCGCGCGCGATTGAGCGGGCTGCAGAAAAAAACAAGATACTGGATAAAGAAAAAATTGAAATCGAGAAAAATAGATTTTGTCGAACTCCCGTTGTCATTTGTATCGTCAGTTGCGCCAGAGAACATTCGAAAATTCCTGAATGGGAACAAATCCTGTCATCTGGTGCAGTCGCTATGAATATGCTGATAGCTGCCAATGCTTTTGGATTTGATGCCCAGTGGTTGACCGAGTGGTGCGCTTATGATGAGGCGTTGCGACAGGATTTTGGTCTGAGAGATAATGAAAGAGTCGTTGGATTCGTACATATCGGTACAAGGTTATTTCCAAAAACCGAACGCGATCGCCCGTGCCTCGATGACATATACACTTATGTTGGAAACTAGAGACTTTCATGTTTTATGATGTGCGAAAAAAGAACCATGGCCTGCCTCACGATCCGTTCAAGGCGATTGTCGCTCCCAGGCCAATCGGCTGGATTTCTTCCCTGGCCAAAAATGGTGATTTTAATCTGGCCCCCTACAGCTTTTTTAATGCAGTGTCGGATAATCCCCATCTTGTAATGTTTTCTTCCGTGGGTTGGAAGGATTCAGCCAGAAATGCCCGGGAGACCAGAGAGTTTGTTTGTAACTATGTGGGTGAAATCCATGAAGTTCAAATGAATGAGACTTCGGTTCCTGCACCTTCAGATATTGATGAAGCTGAATATGCTGGCCTGGAACTGGTTGCTTCAACCCTGGTGAAGCCTGCCAGGGTCAAGAATGTCTGGGCGGCTCTGGAATGCAAAGTAACGCAATTTCTGGAACCGGTGGACGCTGATGGCAATGCCAGTGGAAACGTCATGGTATTTGGTGAGGTCGTGGGAATTCATATCAGGGATGATGCTATCGTTGACGGGCGTTTTGAATTGGAAGTTACCAGACCGGTTTCAAGAGGCGGCTATCTGGATTTTGGCAGGAGCGGTAAAAAATTTCAGATGCTCCGTCCGGAATGGAAGAAATAGAAACTGATTCTCGGGCAGATGTTTTGTCCGATAGCTCCCAATCCGACAGCACAGCCTCTATGCCGAATTTGGAAGCGGGCCATTAATAATAGCATTTTTGCTTTACCTATTAGCGTTTCTACATAGGCTGGGTCAGTCGCAGTCGTTCCGCAATTATTGCTCTTTTCATTCCCGGAGTGCTGTTTGTAATCCTCTCTACTCGACTTTTAGTGGCGCGCTGGCAAGCACCTTGCCGCTGTCGCGCATTTTGTAGCGCACGATGTAATTTCCCGCACTTGCAGGTGCAAAGATCGAAAGGGGGCTACCCTGTGCGGTACGCGCATGTCCAAGCGGCTTTGCGTCTGCCGCCGCATCCAGCGGTACAATTTCAATAAAATCTTCCTGATTGGCGGGGCCTGTCCAAGTCACTTCAACAACCCCACCTGGAGCCACCGATGCTGCAACAGAAATGCTCACTTTGGCAACTGCGAGCGTAATAGGTAGTGTCGCAAGCGTACGCTTGGATGAAGCAATAATATAGCGTAGCTCGAACTTTCCAAGAGCTTTCGGTGCTTTTAGTTTGAGTGGCGACCCTCTTCCGGTGGGGGCATAATTGCCGTATTTACCTTGCGGCGTTCCCACTTCGACAATCGTAATAAAGTCGCCTTTGTTATCTGGGCCGGTCCAATTCACAACAAGATCGCCTCCCGGAACCGGTGTATTTTCCACCGCCAGGGATGCTGCAATCGGAGTAAGCTTGATTGGTTGTGCTGCCAATACCCGTTTGGATTGAGCGATGATATACCGGATTTCATAGGCCCCAAGTCCGTCGGGAGCGGTAATCTTTGCTGGTGACCCGTTCCGCGTATAGGCGTAATTCCCGTGCTTGCCCTCGGGTGTGCCTGCTTCAACAATAGTTATGTAATCCCCCTTGTTCGCTGGCCCGGTCCAGTTGACATTAAATGAAGCGCCTGCTCTGACTTCCGCAGGCCCTTCAAGGCTCGCCGCTACCGCACCTAAAGTGATTTTACTGGTAGCCAGTATACGCTTCGATTGGCCAAAAATATACCGGATCTCATGGGCACCCAGTCCATCCGGTGCCTTTAGTTTGGCCGGTGATCCATTCTGCGTGTAGGCATAACTGCCGTATTTCTTTTCCGGCGCGCCTGCTTCAACAATAGTGATATAGTCTCCCTTGTTGTTGGGACCAGTCCAAACAACCTTGAATTCAGCACCCGCGTCAACTTCCATAGGTGCTTTGAGGCTCGCTTCGATCGCAGTTAAGTTGATTTTCTGACTGGCCAATACGCGCCTGGATTGTTTGTGGAAGTAACGGATTTCATAAGCACCCAACCCATCGGGAGCCTTTAATTTGGCCGGTGATCCGTTCCGTGTATAGGCATAATCCCCATAATTCTTTTCTGGCACACCGGCCTCGACAATGGTGATATAATCGTTCTTGCCACCTGGACCCGTCCAAACCACTTCGAATTCCGCCCCTGCAGCAACACTTTCTGGCGCTTCAATTGTTGCTGAAAGCACAGTGATTTCGACCGGCACATGAACCTCACGGCCTTCTGCATTCTCTGTGATCGTGAATTCGGTCCCACCTGAAACATCCACCCCGCTGACAATCACCGTATAGTCTCCGGGGGGCAAAGTAGTTACGGCATTGGTTTTCCCATTCACAGCAAGAATTTGTGCTCCGGTTAAATCCCTGATTATCCAGTCGAGCATAATATTCTTAACCGGAGTTTCCTTTTGATCGACTGCAACAAAGGTGAACTCCGCTGGAGTTACCACTACGATTTTATTCAAAGCAGCAACAAGACTGTCGCCACTATTTGCGGAAAAATACTGTCCGCCGGTATTTTCAGCCAGACAAGCGACCTGCGCTCCTTCTTCCTTTGACAGTCCAAATCCGACAACATGCGCAGTAAAGTCAATGCCCTGTTCCTCAAGCAGGCTACCAACCTTGCAAACATTCCTTCCACAAGTTTCGATCCCGTCGGTAATCAACACCACCGTCGCCCGATCTTCGGTGTAGCGCATGTTTTCAGCAGCGAATTGCACCGCCGCACTCAAAGGTGTCTTGCCAAGAAACTTCAGCTTGTCGACCTTGTCTGTAATCTGCTCAGCCGTGGCCTGCGCGGGTGGAACAATCATCTCGATATCTGCGCAATTACCCTTTTCACGATGTCCGTAAGCAATCAGACCCAATTCAGTGCTTTGCGGAACTCTGGGAAGAACACCACGCAATACCTCACGTGCGATCTCGAGCTTGGGTTTGCCATCAATGCGTCCCCACATGGATCCCGAACCATCCAGCACGATCATGGTTCTGTTTTGTGCAAAAGCCGGTGAAAGCAGTGTGGCACAGATAAGCATACCCGTAGAAACTCGACTTAAACAATTTAGTATCAATTCTATGGAAACAGCGTGTGACACCATCACTCCCCTTTTTTGTGCTTAACATTCAATAAATGCAATTAACTGATATTCCCCAGTCGGGATTGTTGATGGAGTAATATTTGCATGCTCTCATCTATTTTCCAAGTTCGCGGTTTGTTTTATGTAAATTCCGGGTGGACTCCATGGATTTGATACCATTGGGGGGACAAATGGATTAATTTTTATGGTGAACGTATCGTTAATTTTTATGTGACAATAATGACGCTCAATAGTGATCAGGCGAATCTGTGATGTCTGATAAGCCCCTCTGAGGCTAGAAATGTTGGAGCATATTGCATATGATTATTGAGCACTTTCTGACCTGGATGCAAACTGCTCCGGTACCCAAGAGAGCCCAGGCAGTAAATGCACTGGCACGTGCTTATCTTTATTCCGATATGAGCCATGAAGATCGTATTACCGCCGAATCTGCTTTAACCATTTTGCTGGAGGATCCATCCTCCACGGTTCGTTTTGCACTGGCGGATGCGCTTGCTTCAAGTAAAAAAGCACCCCGGCATATTATTATGGGGCTGGCGACAGACACCGCCGAGATTGCCACGTTGATTCTTTCCCGCTCACCAGTTCTGATGACCGGAGAACTGGTGGATCTGGTGGCATCGGGTACCGTTGAGCAACAAATTGCCATTGCCTGTCGTGGTCATATTAATTCTGCACTTTGTGGTGCTATCGCGGAAGTTGGGGTGGTTGAAGCCTGTCTTGGACTGTTGATGAACAAGGAGGCAAAACATTCTAAAAAAATCCTGCATCGAATCGTAGAGCGCCACGGTACCGATGTGGAAATTCGCAAACTGATGCTGAGTGACATTAAAATGGATGCGGAGATTCGTTTGTTGTTACTTGAAAAACTGGGAGATAATCTGGGTAATTTTGTAACGGAAAGAAACTGGATTCCAAAACCCAGGGTGCGAAAATCAATTCGCGATGCGTTGGATAAAAGTTCAATTCTGTTCGCTGTTGAATGCGATGAACCACAAGTTGAACAACTGGTAGATACCCTTATTCGAGCAGAACGTCTGACCACAGGCTATCTGTTGCGAGCTATTTGCATGGGAAATATCACTCTGTTTTGTATAGCAATAAGTCGTCTGACTGCTATTCCCGCAGAACGTATCGAAGCGATGATTTCACAAAAGCGGCATGCTGCGTTTCGCGCAGCTTTTATCAAATCCGGGATGCCTGTTCAGGCGTATGAAGTATTTTCCACTGCTCTCGGTGTCTGGCAGAGCTTGTTGAGTGAGCCTGAATGGATCAGTCGCGCACGTATGCCTTATATGGTAACGCGACAAGTAGTGGGTGAATACCGGGTCCAGCAAAATGAGGTGGTGGATGAGTTGTTGATGTTGCTGAGAAGGATTTCTTCAGATTTGGCCAGGGATGAAGCGAGAACTCATGTACTTGACCTGGCCAGGAAACGTGAAGAACTGGCAGCGAAATCCTGTAGTTCCAGCATGCTCCAGTTAGCCTATGAGAATGGGCAGTCAGAACTGCAGAATGATGATGATATCCGGTTGATTGACGAGCAATTTGTTCGTGAATTGGAAGAATCAATTTCACTGTCTCTGGAGAATGATGTTATTGAAATCTCCGAGAATGATATGCGTATTCCAGACTCTGCTGCCAATGATACGCCAATCGATAGAAGCAGTGAGCCTGCCGAGGTGCTGGAAGTGTCACCATTATCCAGCGCAGCCTAGGTGTGGATTCCAACTAGAGAACTTTCGACTTAATAGGAACCATTTGACTTGATTTTCACGTCTGCTGGCAAGGCATGCTTCGCGCCTTGGTCTGTACCATAGGTGAAGCATAATGCAGTCCAGCGGGCGTGAAAATCAAGCCTTTGCCATATTCTTGGGGCGGCCCTGATCAGCCCATCTGCGTCGTTGCAAAACTTGCCCGATACCAGTATCGCCCAGATACATTTTCGGGTTTCGCGCCTAGCATACGGGCTGATTTGACTCCATCAAATGGTTCATATTAAGTCGAAAGTGCTCCAGGTTGTTCATTCGTGTTTGAGCTGAGAGACTGTTTGGTGACAACGCCGATGGGCCGATATGAGGGATCTTGTTCGCTATCGAAGCAGTTGAAAACATGTGATAGACGGGCCGGTCGATTTTGCCCGCCACCGCCGTTGGCCTGTGCTTGTGATGCCCCGGTATCATCGCGCACAGCCCGCCTGATTGGCAAACAAAATCGAGCGGTCAAATGTTCAATGTGGTCGAAAGTTGCTCTGGATCGTATTACACACGGTGTTTTGCAAACTGGACTGATTTGGCTCCATCAAATGATTCAAAATAACCATGATGGAATTATTGAACTCTAATATTCCTGAAATTGCTCAGCCAGGATGCGTTCATCCCATGAATGTTCGTTATCAAACAGCAATATACCGGTTGAATTCTTGTCTTCGTGAATCTTGATATTAAGAACTGACTTGACTTCAGCATGATCAGCCACGGCGCTGACCGGGCGTTTGTCCGGTTCAATTACATCAATTTGGACATTGACAGAATTTGGAATAAGGGCGCCACGCCAGCGCCGGGGCCGAAATGGGCTGACTGGGGTCAGGGCGAGAAGTGGTGCGTCCAGTGGCAGGATAGGGCCATGAGCAGACAGGTTATAAGCCGTCGAACCTGCTGGCGTCGCGAGCAGCAACCCGTCACAAATCAAAGACTTAAGCCGAACCTTGCCGTCAATTGAAATCATCAGATTGGCAGCCTGGTAGGATTGGCGATGCATTGACACTTCATTGATCGCCTGGCTGACATGGACATTGCCCTGAGCATCTGTTGCATTCATTTCCAGCGGGTGGATACGATTTGAAGCGGCCTTCAGAATGCGGGCCTCCAGGTCCTCCACACGATATTTGTTCATCAAAAAGCCAACTCCGCCCTTATTCATGCCGTAAACCGGGATGCCTGAATTCATAAACTGATGTTGGGTTTGCAGCATAAAGCCGTCACCGCCCAGGGCGACAATCACGTCGGCCGCTAGGGGGTCACATTCGCCATACTGTCTTGCCAGCTTGTTCAGAGCACGTTTTGCTTGAAGAGTATCGTTTGACAAAAATGCTAGTTTCAAAGGAGCAACTTTCATTGAAATATTCAGGAAACTTATTCAAAACATCAACCCCAATTCAATGCAACGAAAATATGGATGATCGTGGATATCACTGGCACAAAAACTTGGTGAATATCGTAATCAATTGTTAAACATTTGCGCTCATTCTTTTTTTACAATTGTCGAGAGCCCAGTGCCTGTGTCTGGTGGTGAGTTGAGTGACTTTGTAGTTGTAGTTAATCACCGGAGCAAGCTGCTTCCAAAAGGGGCAGATAAATTGCTTTATCATGTTGGAATAAATCAAATTTTCTACATTCATTAGATTCTGTTGATTGTAGCTTGATGTAGTTGTAAAGGTAATGTCATGATTAGACCAGAAGGTGAAATTGAGTATCCGCCATCCGAATTCACTCATATGAAAGCCAGCATGCTGGCACGTATGGAAGCGTTGAATACTTCCACCGACAATCTGATGTGCATAATTGCCCGCCGTCTTGGTGCGGAGGAAAATGAAGACCATTGTCAGGTTGAAGAATTAACCGCGCAACAAGATCAATTAATTAAGAATATGCGCAGGCTGGCCCGAGCATAGGTTTTCCGGGTAACCGGTATACATTACTTAATGGTAGAATTGTTTTTGTCAGATGGAATTCATACTATCTGACTCGGCAATGACAATGGTATTAGTACGAATTGTCGTTTGAGTCATTTTCCAGACAACTCCTAATCTCCACCAAATACCACGCCTTCGCGTCGAGGGTCGGCACCGCCTTGTAATTCCTCTGAAGTGATTACGATGCCGTGAAGGCCGGAGTTTAAATTGCGTATTTTTGTTTTGTATCCCAGAGCCTGAAGTTCGGGTTCCAGTTTTTCGGCGCTTGTATCTTTTTCCAGATCATAGGTACCAAACCGGTTTACTAAATGGGGCAGTTCTATTGCTTCCTGTATATTCATTTTCCAGTCGATCAAGGCAATAATGGTTTTGGCGACAAAGCCGATTATGCGACTGCCGCCGGGTGAACCTATTGCGGCAACCGGTTTATTATTTTTTAGTATGATCGTCGGTGACATTGAAGAACGGGGTCGTTTGCCACCTTCAACCCTGTTGGCTATCGGGATTCCATTGCGCTCGGGCAGGAATGAAAAATCAGTGAGCTCATTGTTCAACAAAAAACCGCGCACCATCAGGCGCGAGCCAAAGCCGTTTTCAATTGTTGTTGTCATGGATATGACGTTACCCTGGCGGTCAATAATTGAAAAATGACTGGTTGAGGGCAATTCAAGCGAAGCGTCATCTTCATAAATGACAGCGTGATCATGCGGCGGAATTCCCGGCTTGATATCGTCTTTGGCCAGTGCGGTGGTGTTTTTCCTGATTAATTTGCGGCGTTCTGCCATATAGCCGGAATTGAGGAGGCCTTTGGGCATTTTGACAAAATCACTGTCGGCAATATAGCGGCCTCGATCAGCAAAGGCGAGGCGCGAGGCATCTCCAATGATACGCCATGTCTGGGCATTTGATGGCCCGAGGCTGGTCAGATCGTGGGGTTCAACAAGTTTGAGTATTTGGCCAACTGTCAACGCTCCTGATGAAGGAGGGCCCATACCACAAATATTGAATCCACGATAATCAGCACAAACCGGTTGGCGTTCAATAATCTTGTAATTTGCCAGATCTGCCAGTGAAAGATGCCCGGGATTGCCGGGAGCGTTCTGGACGGCATCGATTATGTCTTTGGCAATTTCGCCGGTATAAAATGCAGTTGAGCCTGTTTTTGCAATTGCCTGCAGAGTCTCTGCATAGGCAGTATTCGTGATTAGGGTTCCGGTATATAGCGGCACACCTTCTTCGGTGAGAAAATAGTTGCGGGTATTTTCGAAACGGTAGAGAAATTCGGCAGACCGGGTAATGAGCGCGTTAAGGCGGGGGGATATTTTGAACCCTGTTCTGGCCAGCTTGATTGCCGGTTCAAACAGGCGTTCCCATGGGAGTTTGCCGTATTTTCCGTGAACAGTTTCCAATAGTTTGACGGTGCCGGGAGTGCCTACCGATCTGCCTCCGACAACCGCGTCAAAAAATTTCACCGGTTTGCCGTCAGCGTCAATAAACAAATTGCCCTTGACGGTTGCGGGTGCAGTCTCGCGACCGTCAAATGTCGTCAGTTTGGAAGACTTTGTATCCCAATAGACCAAAAATGCACCGCCCCCCAATCCGGATGATTGTGGCTCGACCAGACCCAGGACCAATTGCACAGCGACCATTGCATCGACAGCGTTGCCTCCGGCTGTGATGATTTCACGACCTGCATTTGAAGCATGGTAATTGGCTGTAGAAACCATCCAGGATTTTGATTTCACCAGCTTGTTTTTAGTGACGCCAGTGAAGAATTCAGGAGCAATACTGTCGGAGGTTTGTTGTGCGTTCGCCTGATCAGGTGCGCTTGTTAATAGCGCAAACAATATTGTAGCGATGATTGTCCTTGACATTGAACAATAGTCTTGCACCGTGATCTCTCCAATTTTGTCGACACTAAAACGCAGATAACCCGCCATCAATTGATAAAGCCTGTCCTGTGTAAAAACTGTTTTTTGGTGAGCAGGCCCACAAAATCGCCTGAACGACTTCATCAATTTTGGCCAGTCTGTTCAAAGGTACGTTGGCAACCAGACGTCGTTCAGCCTCTTCGGCGCCATGGTGAGATTCGTGCAAGGCATTTCTGGCCATATCGGTATCTGTGAAAGCCGGGCAGACCGCGTTTATACGGATGCCCTTGCGGGCATATTCAAGGGCAGCGGACCTGGTAAGACCGACCACGCCATGTTTGGCGGCCGAATAGGCTGACAACATTGGTGAACCCATGATGCCGGCTGCTGATGCCAAATTTACAATATTGCATTGCTCACCAGTTTCCTGATGGCGTTTCATCATCAGAGGTAACTGATATTTCATCGCGTAAAACACGCCGAGAAGATCGACCTGAATAATGTTTTCTACAATTTCGACATCCAATACATCCAACCGTGCTTGTGGATGGACAATACCCGCATTGTTGATCGCAATATCCAGCCCGCCAAATGTCTTTTCGGCCAGATTGGCTGCATTGACTGAAGTTTGCTGTTGGCCAATATCGCCCGATAATCCAACAACCCGCTCATTGTGACCAGTATAGGGTGCCATTGCTTTGTCCAGCATTGCATCGTCGAAATCGGTCAGGACAAGGTTTGCACCCTTTTTGAAAAAACAATCAGCAGAGCGTTTGCCAAAACCGCGACCGGCACCCGAAATCAGTACGGTTTTCCCCTGAAACTCGCTGTCATTCACTTTGATTAATTCCTTGCCTGAAAATCTGGTAGTGTTCAGGTTACCGTGTGATCAAATGGATTGCCAGTCGTTTGTTGGTGATTGTTTTGGATAATTAGTCTTTGAGCGCGTACTCATAAAATTCATTTGTTACCGCTCAGACTTCATGCCCGCTTTTGTGTGGGTTTCTTCGACACAGTGTTCGACAAGCTGCTTGTCGCCAACGCGTTACCAGCATCGGACAAGCGCGGCAACGACGCCGATGGGCCGATTTATCCCACCCCAGAAAAGGACTATGGTATTGATAACAGTGATGAAAGGGCCGGTCGATTCCCCCCCCCCGCCACCGTCATTGGCCTGTGCTTATGACACCCTGGTATCATCGCGTACAGCCCGCATAGCTGGCAAACAAAATCGAAGCGATCAAATTTCAATGTGGTCGATACTCTAGCGAACAACAGCACGACAGCTTTATCGAAACCGAATTGTTGAGGGGCCTTCGTAACAAGCATATGTTGGCGACCGACAAAGCCTGTGATTCAGATGCAATCCGCGCGTTTACAATTGAGCGTGGAGCCAGTCGAAATTGCCCTCCCGCGTTGTTGAATTGTGTTTATGGTGCCCAGCACCACCGCGCACAATTCACCAGGCTGGTAAACAATTTCGATCCGGTCAAACGTTCATATTTCATCAAGAGCGCTCTAGTCGTAGAATTTTTCTCTGCATCGATATCCGATTTTGCAACGATGGGTGTCAGTGGTCGGAACATATGCCCTTTCCAGCGCCTGATCTATACTGCAATAGGCATGGTTTGCCACATATTTGTCATAGAGGTGAGGTCCGGTGCTCAAAATAACGGCACCTGCGTTTTGAACCAGTGATATTGCTGCTCCACAGCTCATATTGCGGGTATCGGGTCGATGGCCCGCAGCCTGGGAAGCAGATGTCGAAGCCAGCAAGCCGGTGATCAGCAATGATGAAATCTTGATAATATTTATGTTCATTAGATCGGTCCTCCGATGTTAGATCAGATAAAGGCCGCAGCACAAAGTCAGGGCAATGATACTTTCATACACTAAGTGGTAATATTAACCTGCCGGGTTTATGAATTTTGTCACATCACGGTAATTCTTTCACCAGGTGATTTAAAACGCCTTGAAAGTCAGGGTGGTCAGTGTGCGCTCAATTCCCTTGATTGGATGAATGTTCTGATTGACGAAATGTCCTATGTCTATGTCATTTTCAACATAGAATTTTGCCAATAGATCATAGTCTCCGCTAGTGGAATAAACTTCGGATGCGATTTCACGTTCGGCAAGTGCCGCGGCAACCTCATAGGCTTTGCCAAGTTGGCATTTGAATTGAATGAAAAAGCACTGCATGGTTCACCCTGTCTGTTTTGCATGAAAAAATCTGTTTTTTGAAATGATATCGATACCAATAGATGAATACAACTGATAGCGATAGTTTTGAGACTGCATTTGTAAGGCAAATTGCCATGTTACAGCCTATGATAATTCTGAATGGCCCAAATCTCAAAGTGAATTTTTTTCAATACAACAGGACTTGCATTTATGGCGAACGATAAAGTTTCAGACTCTGGGGAAATTGTTATCATTGGGGCCAGTCATGCGGGTGTGCAATTGGCTGCAAGCCTGCGTGAAGCGATGTTTGAGGGTTCGGTGACACTGTTATCAGATGATCAACAGGTACCATACCATCGTCCACCATTGTCGAAAGCGTTTCTGAAAGACCCGAACGTCGAAGTCCAGGTGCTGAGAGCAGAAGACTATTATGATGAAAACAATATCAAATTGATCAAGCCAGTATGTGTTATCAAAATTGATCCGGATAATTCCGTGATTGAGCTGAACAATGGCGTCAAACTGCCGTATTCCAAACTGGTTATCGCAACAGGAGCCCGTCCAAGGTTACTGAACATGGCCGGGATAAATGCGAACGGGGTATATCAGTTACGCAATTATGATGATGCACAGTTGTTGCGGAAGGCTTCACGGATTTATGAAAAAGTTGTTGTAGTCGGGGGAGGATTTATTGGTCTGGAGGTTGCCGCAACTTTGAAACATCTTGGTATGGATGTGAGCGTCGTCGAAGCCGCACCGCGCCTGATGGGAAGGGTGGTTGCACCTGAAATTTCTCAATTTGTTCTGGAGAAATTTGAAAAAATGGGCATTAGCGTATCTCTTGATATGCCAATTTCGCAAATTGAAGTAAAGAATGGCAATGTCAGCGGTGTGATTTGTGGGGAAAAACACTTCGCATCAGATATGGTATTGATTGGTGCTGGTGTGGTGCCCAATGATGAACTGGCAAAAGATGCCGGGTTGGAGACTGGAAACGGTATTCATGTCGATGTAAATTTTCAGACTTCAGCTGAAAACATTTATGCCATCGGTGATGTAAGCGCTTATGAGCATTGGCTGACTGGTACCCGTATCAGGTTGGAAAGCGTGCAAAATGCTACTGACCAAGCCCGCAACCTGGCCAGTTTCCTTACTGGCAAGCCAGAAACCTATCGCGCTGTACCTTGGTTCTGGTCGGATCAAGCGGACATGAAAATACAGATGGTGGGATTGAGCCACAATTCGAAATCAGTAATCACCCGCGAAAATAGACAAAGAGGCAGTTTTTCCGCCTTTCATTATGAGGAGAATAATAGACTGATAGCGATTGACACGATCAACGCACCGGCTGATCATATGGCCGGACGTAAACTGTTGGGAGAGGGGATATCGCCGACGCCTGAGCAGGCAGCAGATGCGGATTTTCGTCTGAAAAACCTGTTGAATTGATCTTTTTTGGGATGCGTAGCATCGATAGGTGGCTTTTGCAGTACAAACCTCATATCCGTTGCTGGTGGTGATTAAAGCTATCATTGATAATCAGTTGCAGTCGCAAAGGTGCTGATTTTGGTCTATGACTTCGGGTTTTGTTTCAATTGCAGCTTTTCAGATCGGCACCGAACAAACAATTTCGTGAAAACTCATAAATAGTTTCCAACCGGAATTATCTTTTCGTCTTTGACGATTTCAATTGCGACATAGGAATGGGTCTGCCGCACCTCGGGCAGTTTGCCGATTTTGTCACCCAGAACATTGCGATAGTGGTCAATGCTTGACGTGCGAATTTTCAGCATATAATCGAATTGGCCCGCCAGCATATAGCAAGCCTGAACCTCTGGAATACGTTTGATGGCGGTGTTGAATTTTTCCATGGCGTTGTCACTGGTTTGCGACAGCGTCACATGCACAATTACCAGTCGATCCACACCAAGTGCTACCGGATCAAGATCAGCACAATACCCCTTGATGACGCCCGAGCGCTCCAGTCGGCGCACCCTCTCTGTACACGGCGTTTTGGTAAGATGAACCCGGTTCGCCAACTCCACGATTGACATCCGTCCATCCTTTTGCAACTCCGCCATAATGCGAAGGTCGATCACGTCAAATTCCTTGTTCATATAGTGATTTATCCTGAAATTTCAAAAATATAAGGAGAATAGTCTAAAATATAGCCAATTAAAGAGCCAATTACCAGTCTTTTTAACTATAATGTTAGTCGAAAGGTTACTGAGGAACTTTTGTGGTTTTGCTTGATTTCGTGCCCTGTGTCGCGCATTGTAAGATGCGCTGAAAACCTTTCTTCGGGAGAATTAGGCAGCGCCAACATTGGGAGGATATCTTATGAGCGACAAATATCTAGTCGGCTTCGATGGCTCTGAGCAATCACGCCGGGCGGTCGACTATGCATCTGACAGAGCAAAGAAATCGGGGGCGAATCTGCACCTGGTTCTGGTGGTCGAATGGTCACCTTACAGCTTTCATACACCAGAAGAACTGAATGAACGACACCGCCGGCGCGAGCAGGAACTCGAGCGGGCAAATACCGTTGTTCAACCGGTGACTGATGGCCTGAACAAGGCTGGTGTAAACGCAACCTGTGAAGTGCGCCATGGAAATGCCGGCGAACTGCTTTGCGAAATCGCAGGCAAAGAGGGTGCAACCCAAATCATCATTGGGCGTACCGGTGATTCTGCGTTGGCACAACGGCTACTGGGTGGTTTGGCAATAACATTGGCACAGGTAGCTCCTGTACCGGTGACTATTGTACCCTAGATGCAAGCTTGCAAACTGGGTTGTTTCATTAATTCCGAGGGGAAATTCTTATGTTAAAACGTTTTTTATGGGCCGTTATCGGCCTGCTTTTTATGTCATCCTTTGCACATGCCGGCGATGGTATTGACAAGTTGATAAGCGACGCAGTGGCGCCGTTTGTTTATCCGATTGTTGGGACGGTGTTTTATTCCGTACCTATTTTTGGTGTCAGCTTTCCGCTGATTGTCGGTTGGCTCGTAATCGCTGCAGTGGTGTGTACCGTGTATTTTGGGTTTATCCAGTTTCGTGGCTTCAAGCATGCCATTGAGCTGGTACGTGGTGATTACTTCGAACCGAAAGATGCCGGTGAGGTCACTCCGTTTCAGGCACTGGCCACAGCGTTGTCGGGAACAGTCGGCCTTGGTAATATTGCCGGTGTTGGCGTTGCCGTTTATCTGGGCGGGCCCGGAGCGACCTTCTGGATGATTGTCGCAGGTCTGCTCGGCATGGCAACAAAATTCACCGAGTGTACGCTTGGTGTGCATTATCGCAATGAGTACAAGGATGGCACAGTGTCGGGCGGACCGATGTACTATCTGTCCAAGGGATTGTCGGATAGTGGCAAAGCGACGCTGGGTAAATTCCTGGCCATCTTTTTCTCGATCTGCTGTCTGGGTGGTTCACTCGGCGGTGGCAACATGTTCCAGGCAAACCAGTCTTTTGTGCAGATATCCGGTATCATACCGTTTTTTGAAGGCAAGGGCTGGCTGTTCGGCCTGATCATGGCAATTCTGGTTGGCATCGTGATCATTGGGGGCATCAAGTCGATTGCCCGGGTTACAGAAAAAATCGTGCCGGGCATGGCGATACTGTATGTCGGTTCTGCATTGATCATCATCTTGATGAATATTGGTTCGGTGCCGGAAGCAGTCGGCGCTATCATTAATGGAGCCTTTGCACCAACCGCTGTTGCCGGTGGCGCTATTGGAGCCCTTATCCAGGGATTCAAACGGGCCGCGTTTTCGAATGAAGCCGGTGTGGGATCGGCCTCGATCGCCCACTCGGCCGTGCAGACCAAGCATCCGGTAACGGAGGGTTACGTCGCGTTGCTGGAACCGTTTATTGATACGGTCGTCATTTGTACCATGACCTCGCTGGTGATTACTATCACCGGGTCCTGGGTGCCGGATGATGGCGTGACCGGTATCGCGCTGACATCAAAGGCTTTTGAAGCCAGCTTCTCAGGCTTTGGCTACCTGCTGGCAATTGCAGCGGTCCTGTTTGCTTTTTCCACGATGATCTCGTGGTCTTACTATGGCCTCAAGGCCTGGACCTACATGTTTGGTGAAGGTCAAGCCAAGGAAATAGCATACAAGATCATTTTCTGCCTGTTTGTCATTCTCGGCTCATCCATGAGCCTTGGGCCGGTCATCGACTTCTCCGATGCAATGGTTTTTGCCATGGCGGTTATCAACATCACCGGGCTTTACCTGTTGTTGCCGAAGGTGAAGGCGCTATTGACCGACTATCATAAGCGGTTGGCAAGTGGCGAAATCAAGAAAACCAAGTGAATAACCTCGGGCAGGTGTAGCACCTACCCGATTCCGAAAAACAACAAGAGTCGACACCACTGTGTTGACTCTTGTTAATTTCATTACCCGGGCTGCTGGTGTCTCAGCGCATAGATGAATTAGGTTTTGAATACAGCAGATTTGTCTCGAGCAATTGCCCTCTTTATTCCGACGCTTTTTCGCGGCCAAGAACTATGGGCTCACCATGGGGGGGCACGGCATGCCCTTTCCCAGGCATCGGTTCGATCACGGCGTTCTTTTTCACCGATAACACGCTTGTTATTCAGTAGCGTTTAAAATGCCGTCAACCAATTGATTCAATATGTCCGGGGATCACCACCATCAGTAATTTCGGCTGAAAACATTTCAACCGTGATGGTATTTGTGTTCTCTGGGGTTTGTCGGGGAAATCGATTTGCTGTTCTATGGTTTTTCTGGTCAAAATAACGCGTTTTGGAAATTCTATGAGTGCAAGAATCACCTGTCAAAAGCTTGGGAAATCTCGCATGCTGACCCTAATCCTTTGCCAATTTGAGCTAGAATTCAGCTATGTTCAGCATAAGCCTAGAAAAACGCCTGCCACGTAGAAACATGTTCCGGTTATATCGTCTGTCCATCCTTCTACATTTGTTTGGTGAATGGACACTGGCGAAAGAGTGGGGTCGCATTGGTACAAGGGCGCGCAGCCGTTTTGATTGGTTCAGAACTCAATCTGAGGTTGAGCAGGCCATGCTTGAGTTAGTGGCGTTTAAAACCCGCCGGGGTTATCTTACCAAGCCAGAGTAGCTTTCGCTATTCTGATTGTGGTTTTCCCAAAGTCCCATAGACTATAAAAACTGGTTCTGTATAAGGGTGCAAGTATGAAACAAACGCTCATTGCATTGATTTTCAGTTTTTCACTACTCGTACCAAGTGGTGGGACTGGTTATGCGCAAGACTTTAATAAAGACGAGAAGTGGTGGCGTAAGACTGCGGAGCAAGGG
>JAAEMP010000095.1 GCA_024225445.1 Hyphomicrobiales bacterium
AATAGCAGAACCCAGGCATCAGCTGGGCTCTGCGTCCACGAGACGCGATTTGGAATCTGTGAAGAGGGGTGTGCAACTGGCTAATGTTGGAGATGTGCTTGATAGCGCTCAATTGAAGACATTCATAAGCGGATTGGCCAAGGGTGATTGTGTATCATCGGCTTTACGCGACATACTTGGAGAAAACAAGATTTCTCCGGTTTTCGTGCGCGACCTTTTAAAACACCTGGATAACGGTTGTTGATCGATCATTGTTTATTCTCTCGCCGATTGCGAGTGGCCTGCAGTGATAAATATCCCAAGTTCGACAGTCTTATTTGAAATTCGGGGTAAGAAATTTGGTGGTGGATCAGGATTAATTTCACAGGAGGAATACTTTATGAAACGTCAATTATTACTAGCGGCTGCACTACTATTATTGCCCGTATTTGTAGTTGCTCAGGAATTTGAGAAAAATATTATGACCGGGGGCCCAAGCGGCACCTATATTCAAATCGGGAAAGATCTTGCCGGATTGGAACAGCAATGCGGACTTACACTGAATGTTCTGGAAAGCGCCGGCTCACTGGAAAATTTCGTTGGCGTGCGCAAGCGTCCCCATACACAATTTGGAATTGTACAAAGCGATGTCCTGGACTATCTGAAAACTTTCCAGGCAAATGACAGGGAATTGCAAAGCGCAATTTCTGGCGTTCGTATAATGTTTCCCCTGTACAATGAGGAAGTGCACATTCTTGCGACACGCGAGATTACCAGCCTTGCTGATTTGAATGGAAAGAAAGTCGCTATTGGCAAGAATGCCAGTGGCACATTTCTTACGGCGTCGTTGATTTTGGATATTATGCAACTCGAAAAAGCCAAGCGGTTGGCGATTGGCGCAAGTGACGCCCTGGCAAAACTGATAAGTGGGGAAATTGATGCCTTGTTTTACGTTACCGGTGCACCAACCAAATTGTTTGCGAATCCGAACATTGATGGCGCGCGATTTCACCTGTTGTCGGTAAATGAACCGCTTCTGCGTGCTTCTTATGTTTCTTCCACTATTGCCTCTGGTACCTATCCATTTCAAACTGAGGAAGTTGGTGTAATCGCAGTCAAAGCGGTAATGATGACGTATGAATACCAGGTAAGGAAAAACCGTTATCAGAGGGAAAGCTGTAAGTCGGTTTCTGATTTGTCCCATTTGATGTTGTCAAATCTGGAGCGTTTGCGGTCTGAGGGACATCCAAAATGGAAAAATGTTGATCTGACCGACCTTCCTCCAGGTTGGCAGGTGGGGGACTGTGTCAAGGCTGGCATGGTTGAGAATTACAAATTACAATGCCAGACGCCATTGGTCAGTAGCCTTGAGAAAAAAACGACAACTAATGATGAATATCTCGATTTGCTCAAAAAGCGTTTGAAAAAAGAATAGACGTCATTTCATCCCAGAAATGTATTAATCAACTGGATTTTATGATTGTCCCGACGATTTTCAAAACCAGCATATCAACCAATATTGTCTAGTGTTTATTGGTCTTCAACCTGAAACTCTGAGCTGGGATTCGGGTTGAAGAACTAATGCGGGAACCGTTGAAATGAGAAATTACGGCATATAACACAGGCAATTGATATTGACTCATTTGACCGGAGTTTGCCTGGACTTCGGCAAAGCGTGTTTGGTGCCCTGGTACCGGTATCCATAAGCTGATTGCAACGATGGCCAGTGCCCGGGTAAATCCGGCTTTTGGCGGCAGGAAAACACCCGCTGGGCTGCGTTGTGTGTTTTGAGCGATGCCTCATAGCTCTTCAAGACACAAGACACGCCTTGCCAGCAGATGATTTTCTGCCATCAAATGCTTTTGGTGTTATTGTTTTCACAATCGGTAAAGTTTAATATGAGCGGCACCAAATTAGTGCAGATTGCTTTGATGACTGACGTTGATGAATCCCATTGGGCGCGATACACTTAAGATGGCAGGAGGTTTTTGAATACAAGCCGAACTGATTCAAATTGCCAGGCTTATTTCTGAATGCGTTGCGTGGGTAGCATTTTCAAAGAGAATTGTTGCCGGCATACCAATGCTATTGCGGAAAATAAAAATGGACCAGATATTCTGTCTGGCCCATATTGTATTTGGGAAAGACACCTACGAGCAACCACTGGTGCTGCCGCAAGTATCACATTTCTCACAAGTGCCATTTCTCACCATGGTGAAATTTCCGCATTCACTACAAGAATTACCGGTGTAGCCCTGCATTAACGAGCGTGCTCTGGCTTCGTCTTTGAACGGATTGTTGGTTACAACTTTCTGGACAATCTCAACTATTGCCTCTTCAGGCTGGGCGGAGGGAGCCAAACCAGGATCCAGATCGCGTTTGAAGGCAGTAGGTTCCTCATTAAGGTTAGCTGCAATGGCCGTCACCCTTGCGCTCAGCATTTGGGTGCCCGATGAACCTGCTCCAGGCGATATGGATGTTCCCATTGCCGGAGCGGGGGTATCGGCGCTGCCTTTTGGATCCGGGGTTTTGACAACTTTTAATTTTTTGCCCCTTGTCAATCCGGTCGATACCGCCTGAGCACTGCCTTCCTCGACGCCTTTGCCAAGCGCAGTGTTTGAAAAATTGGATGTATCAACATGAGCCAGATCGTGCCGACCCATATAGGATACTGCCAGTTCGCGGAATACATAATCAAGAATGGAAGTAGCATTCTTGATGGCATCATTTCCCTGGACCGTACCGGCGGGCTCAAATTTTGTAAAAGTAAAAGCCTCTACATATTTGTCCAGCGGCACTCCATATTGTAGTCCCTGTGAGATGGAAATCGCGAAATTGTTCATCATTGCACGGAAGGCTGCGCCTTCCTTGTGCATATCGATAAAGATTTCACCCAGACGACCGTCATCATATTCACCGGTTCGCAGATATACTTTATGCCCACCAACAATCGCTTTTTGTGTATATCCTTTGCGTCGTTCCGGTAACTTTTCTCGTTCGCGAATTGTCTTTTCTATTATCCGCTCAACAATTTTTTCAGTGATCAGCGGCACTCTGGCGGCAGTTGGTTTTTCCAACATTTCTTCCATGTCATCCTCATCTTCATTGATCAAGGAAGCATTGAGTGGTTGAGAAAGTTTGGAGCCATCGCGGTAGAGAGCATTGGCTTTCAATGCCAGTTTCCATGACAACATATAGGCATCTTTGCACTCCTCAACGGTAGCCTCATTTGGCATGTTGATGGTTTTGGAAATAGCCCCGGAAATGAAGGGCTGGGATGCTGCCATCATCTTGATATGGCTATCCACGGAGAGGACTCTTTTTCCAATTTTACCGCATGCATTTGCACAATCAAACACTGGCAGATCAACATCGTTTAACCCTGGCGCACCCTCAAGTGTCATCGATCCACAGCAATAAAGATTTGCCTGTTCAATTTGTTTCTTGCTAAACCCGATTTCGCTGAGAATATCAAAAGAAATGTTATTCAATTGCTCGTCTTGCAGTCCAAGCACCTGTTTGCAGAAGTCTTCTCCCAGCGTATATTTGTTGAAAACAAATTTGATATCAAATGCTGAAGTCAGGCCTTCTTCGATTTTTGTGATCAGGCTATCAGTGAAACCTTTGGCTTTCAGTGTTTTATGACAAATACCAGGTGCATTTTCCAATGTACCCCGGCCAACTGCATAATCAATAATTTCCTTGATTTCGGTTTCGTGATAACCCAACACGCCAAGTGCTTCCGGCACTGCGCGATTGATAATCTTGAAATATCCACCACCAGCGAGTTTCTTGAATTTTACCAGTGCAAAATCTGGTTCAATACCGGTTGTGTCACAATCCATAACCAAACCAATTGTTCCGGTTGGGGCGACAACAGTGGTCTGCGCATTTCGGTATCCGTGTTTATCACCCAACTCGACGGCTTTGTCCCAGGCTGCTTTTGCATGCTCAATCATATTAATATCAGGGCAGGAAGCATGATCCAGGGGAACAGGATTGATCGATAGCTCCTCATAACCATCACTCTTGCCATGAGCAGCGCGCTGATGATTGCGCATCACTCGCGACATGGCTTTGGCATTGGCTTCATAACCTGAAAACGGACCCAGCTCTTTTGCCATTTCCGCTGAGGTTGCATAACAAACACCAGTCATGATTGCCGAAATTGCTCCACACATGGCGCGGCCTTCATCGCTGTCATAGGAATAACCCGAGGTCATCAACAATCCGCCAATATTGGCAAATCCAAGCCCTGTAGTTCGATATTCATATGACAATTTGGCAATCTGCCGAGATGGGAATTGAGCCATGAGGACCGAAATTTCCAAAACAATCATCCACAAACGGCTGGCATGTTCGAAACTTTCTACATCAAACGCGCGTTTGTTCCCGGTTTTCCCGGGATGGCGGAATTGTAGCAGATTGAGGGAGGCCAGATTACAGGCAGTATCATCCAGGAACATATATTCCGAGCACGGATTGGAGGCACTAATTTCTCCGGAAGCGGGGCAGGTATGCCAATCGTTGATTGTCGTATGATACTGAATTCCGGGATCAGCAGACGCCCAGGCGGCATTCCCGACCTGATCCCACAATTCACGGGCCTTAACGGTTTTAGTAACATCACCACTGATGCGTCCGATGAGATCCCAATTCTCATCATTTTCAACATTTTTCAGAAATTCGTCTGTAACACGAACGGAATTGTTTGAATTCTGGCCGGAAACGGTCAGATAAGCTTCTGAATCCCAGTCCGTGTTATAAACCGGGAAATCAATATCGGTATAACCCTGGGTGGCCAACTGAATTACGCGTTTAATGTAAGTTTCAGGAACAGCAGCCTTTTTTGCAGCGCGGACTTCGCGTTTCAAAGCAGTATTCTTTTTGGGGTCAAAACAATCATCCGCATGGCCCTCGCAATTGACGCAGGCCTTCATTACGGCTTTCATATGTTTGGAAATTGAAATTGAACCCGTGACAATGGCTGCCACTTTTTGCTCTTCTTTCACTTTCCAGTTGATGTATTCCTCGATATCGGGATGATCGATATCGATAACCACCATCTTGGCAGCACGGCGCGTTGTTCCGCCTGATTTGATAGCACCTGCTGCCCGGTCACCAATTTTCAGAAAACTCATCAAACCGGATGATTTGCCGCCGCCAGACAGTTTTTCGCCGGCACCTCGAAGATGAGAAAAATTGGATCCTGTTCCCGATCCATATTTAAAAAGACGGGCCTCTCGTACCCACAAATCCATAATTCCGTTTTCATTTACCAGATCATCATCAACTGACTGGATAAAGCAGGCATGTGGTTGGGGATGCTCATAAGATGTTCTGGATTTTGTCAGTTTCCCGGTTTCAAAATCAACAAAATAGTGACCTTGAGCCGGTCCATCAATGCCATAGGCCCAATGCAGACCGGTGTTAAACCATTGGGGTGAATTGGGAGCCACCATTTGACTGGCAAGCATATAACAAAGCTCGTCAAAAAATGCACGTGCATCTTTTTCTTTGCTAAAATATCCACCTTTCCAGCCCCAGTAAGTCCATGTGCCTGCCAGACGGTCAAAAACCTGACGGCTGTCCGTTTCTGAAGTATATCGTTCATTATCCGGTAATTTTGACAGAGCTTTGGTGTCTGCTTGAGAACGCCACAACCATGAGGGTACGGAATTTTCTTCAACTTTCTTCAGGCAAACGGGAACTCCGGCCTTGCGAAAGTATTTTTGCGCGATGATATCGCTTGCCACCTGGCTCCAGGCTTTAGGTACCTTAATATTGTCCTGGCGAAATACGATTGTTCCATCCGGATTTCTGATTTCACTGAGCGCATTACGAAATTCCAATGATGCGTATGGGGATTGCCCTTCTTTAGTATAACGCCGCTTTATGCGCATGATTTTTTGTCCTCTTCAGTATTGATCAATTTGTTTAATATTCAAGCGTCATGCATTGCAGAAAATGATGCAAAAAAACCGATATCGCCGGTATTTCTTGCCAACAATTCTCATTTGGTTTGTATCAAATACATAAATACGCCAGTTGTTTTTACTCAGACTATTCCACATTCACTAAATGCAAATTTTGGGATTGCGAGATATCAGAATCACCTATCTCAAAATTGCAAAACTCAACTTCTCCCGACAGTTGTTCTGTCTCATATCACACATCCTTTGCTGGCAATTATTGGCATTCATGTGCCCTTTAAATATTGCTCTCAACGTCCGTTAAACCTTGTAACTCCTCGGCGAATACCATCTGCCAATTCCAAACGATTTACTCACATGTTGCGCAATTTTGGAAAACCGGCACTACTATATATTGCCACAAACCTGCCTGCAAACACTAAATATTGTGTTAACCGTAAAATTGACAGGTTTTTTAATCAGCCTGAAACTAGCAGATAATACTGATTCCAAGACGCGAAAAACTAAATCCCTTCTTGCGAACAGGCAAAAAAAATACCACTGCGACCATCAACAGTTGTTGCCCAAAATTGACATCACACTGTAATTTCAAACAGCATTAAAGCTTGTCACAACAAACCGTTACTCAAACAAAAAACACATCTGAAAATTTACTGGAACCAAAAGCATATCAGCAATCGGATCCCTACCCCGGAAATTGGAAGACAAAGCATGAGTGGCCTTTTTTCGGGAAGGATTGTGGAAACTCGCAATCTGGTGTTTCTACAATCAAAAATTCAGGTTTCAATTTCCAGCTAAGAAAACTATCCTGCTTCCGATTTAAGGGTTCTCCCTGTCTATCCAATGTTTCCTACCTAGGCTGAAAACAATTTTATCGTCAAGGTATAGATGCGAAAAAAAGTGTATATACTACATATTGTAGCTAAGTGTGGATATCGGGGATAAATTACAAAAAATAAAAACTCCGTTGAATCAATACATTGGTACGAAAAGCCAAATGCAGCAAATTATTGGTATTGATTTATTAACAAAATTCAGTCTGTGATTCGAATAACCATAATGCCGGTTTTATCGGAAAATTGGCAACTGAAATTGCAGAGAGATTCTCTATGGAAAATATCGCCCGGCAATGGGGGCCCGGCAAATTCAGGCGGGATTTTGTGTGATCGATGGTTGTTCATAATTGATTCAAAATCTGAACAATAACAAACACACCGAATTCAAAATATTTGAAAAATCCTGCATGTATATTGCAAAATTTGTGAAAACCAATATGGTTTTAAAGCATATTGCTGTGATATTTGAGTGGCTTTCCTGGAGCGGACATTAATTCAAACAGAAATATCGATAGTATCGTAGTGTATCACTAGGCCGACGATCCGATGTTGATAGGTTCCAACTCCCAGAACAGTTTTTGTTCAAATTTCTCAAAAATGACTAGTGACTAATCAAGCAGGAAAATCTAATGGATAATGGCATTAGTCATTCGGGAAATGGTCTTGCAGGCGCATGCACCCAAGCAATACGGGCGGACAGAGCTGGTATTGGCGACATTATGTTCACTAGTGATGACAAGGAATTGGTCGTAAAGCATTGGGGGCTTTTGCGAACTATTATAGGCAAATTTATTCCCCAACAAAATATCCAGGGCGGAGAGATAATTTGAAAGATTTAAAACCAAACATTGATTCACTTGATCCGATTGAAGTCGCGTCCCGAGACGAAATAGGTGCGATGCAATTGCAGCGAATGAAGAAATCCTTGAGGGAAGCTTATGAGAATGTCCCTTTCTACCGTAAAAATTTTGATGATGCCGGTATACATCCCGGTGATCTGGAAAACCTTAGTGATCTGGCGAATTTTCCATTTACGGTTAAAAGTGATCTGCGCGATAATTATCCATTCGGTATGTTTGCCGTGCCGCGGGAAAAAATTGCCCGCTTGCACGCTTCATCCGGGACAACCGGCAAACCCACTGTTGTCGCCTATACCAAAAACGATCTTGATATGTGGTCGGATTTGATGGCCCGCTCAATTCGGGCAGCCGGGGGTAAACCAGGCAATATTGCCCATGTGGCATATGGATACGGATTATTTACCGGCGGTCTGGGCGCCCATTATGGAGCGGAGAGACTTGGTTGCACCGTAGTTCCCGTGTCCGGTGGCATGACCGAGCGTCAGGTCAATCTGATAACCGATTTCAAACCTGAAATAATTTGTGTCACCCCTTCCTACATGCTCGCTATCCTGGATGAATTTATCCGGCAGGGGATAGACCCGCGTTCCTGTTCTCTGGATGTGGGGGTTTTTGGTGCAGAACCCTGGACCAATGCCATGCGTCATGACATCGAACAGGCGTTTGACATGCATGCAGTTGATATATACGGCATGTCAGAAATAATTGGCCCCGGAGTGGCTGCAGAATGTGTAGAAACCAAAGATGGGTTGCACATTTGGGAAGATCACTTTTATCCGGAAGTGATAAATCCGCATACTGGAGAACTGGTTGAAGACGGAGAAAAAGGCGAACTGGTGTTCACATCACTAACCAAGGAAGCATTTCCGATTATTCGTTATCGCACGCGTGATTTGACCCGTTTACTACCCGGCACCGCCCGTTCCATGCGTCGAATGGAAAAAATCACCGGGCGCTCCGACGACATGATTATTTTGCGAGGGGTGAATGTCTTTCCTACCCAAATAGAAGAACAACTGTTGAGAGTGGATGGCTTGTCACCTCACTACCAGATCGAACTTTCCAGAGCAGGGCGCCTGGATGCGATGACGGTAAAAGTTGAAGTAAATAATTCCAGCTCATCACAAGCACAAAGGGATGCCCTTGCAAATGAACTGGCAGATAACATCAAGGGCATGGTTGGGGTTTCGGCAGCGATTGATGTAGGTGAGCCTGGTGCCATTGATCGTTCCGCCGGCAAGGCTGTTCGGGTTGTTGACAACAGAGAGAAGAGCTAGCCACCTGGAACTGATGTTCATGGCATATAGGACGAACTTGCAGGGGCTTGGGAACAGCGTTGCGGATTGCTTGTGATTTGTATTCAAGAACTTGCAACGCTGTTGCTGGACAAGTTGGTCATTTCCTGAAGGACAGCCAAGCTGCTGCGTCAAAGCGCATGAAAGGGTAAAAAGCCCATCGCGCACACTTTTCCTTGCACATTTTTGCAGTTTCATCGCCATTTCGACCCTGTTTATCGGTCTATGACCCAGAGCAAGTATTTGCAGGCCCTGGGGCATTGGTTGTCAAAATTTATGCCGAGTTTACAGGATTGCCTGCAGATAATATTTGAACATTGACGAAGGTTGTATTTGGTTGTCTAGTGCAAGTTTCATCTGGCTCCATCAAACGGCTCAACATGACCATGAAAGCCTCCAATTTCATCAGGGTACCGCTAAATGGCAGGCATTATAATCCTTAGCTTTGCCTACGTGCTCAGTCAGTTTTATCGAACATTTTTGGCGGTGTTGACTCCGGTATTATCCAGTGAATTGGCAATGAGTGAATTCCAGTTATCTGTCGCCTCAGGCTTGTGGTTTGCCACCTTCGCTTTGGCCCAGTTTTCGGTTGGTATATGGCTGGATAAATTTGGACCCAGAAGGACAGTTTCATATTTGCACGGAATATTTGGTGCGGGAGGCATTTTCCTGTTCGCTACAGCGTCGGGGCCATTTCAGGTGATTTTTTCCATGGCTTTGATTGGGCTCGGATGTTCGCCGATCCTTATGGCCGCCTATTTGATCCTGGCCAGAAACTACTCTGCGGCAAAGTTTTCAACCCTTGCGGCGTTATTCCTATCGTTTGGAATGACAGGCAGTGTCGTGGGGTCCGAGCCATTGGCTCTGGCTGTGACAGCATGGGGATGGCGCAATGTAGGTTCAGGACTTGGATTGATATCACTGACTATCAGTCTGGCGGTATTCTTCAGCGTTAACGACCCTGAACCGGTAGTCCATGAAAAAAAGGGCAGCATATTTGACCTCCTGAAAATCAGGCAGTTATGGCCACTTTTTGCACTTATCACCTGCAGCTATGCGATACCCGTCAGTATTCGCAGCCTCTGGTCGGGTCCCTATCTGGAACAAGTTCACGGACTGAGTGTCCCGGAAATTGGACGGGCGGTATTGTTTCTCGCATTCGCCCAGATAGCAGGGACAATTATTTATGGCCCGCTGGATCGCATATTCAACACCCGTAAATGGGTAATTACAGCCGGTAATACCTTGTTGCTGCTAACATGCGTGTGGCTGGCCCTGAACCCAGACACCTCCCTGATTTACGCCACCTGGGCTCTTGTTGCGCTATCGATATTTGGAGCTACCAGCGCCATACAAACGACCCATGGAAAATCTCATATTCCCGTTCATATGACTGGTCGCGGGCTGACATTACTGAATTTCTTTTCGATTGGTGGCGTGGCCATAATGCAGATTGCCAGCGGGATTGTAGTTGATACTTACTCCGTTCCCGGTGATCCAACAGTCGCCTATACAGCGTTGTTCACATTCTATGCAATTTATCTGTCGATAGCGCTTGCAATTTATCAATTGAGTAGTGATGTAAAACCACGTTGACCGGCGTAGTTTGCAAATTCACACCTGGTTACAATCAGAATAACTGATAGACTTTCGATGAGTTTTCCATGTCATCCACTCTGATTTCAATGTTTATTTTTGTCTTGGCAGCCTCATTATCGCCAGGGCCAAATAACATAATGCTGACGGCATCCGGGGCAAATTTCGGATTTATGCAAACCATACCGCATATGGCGGGTATCATTGCGGGTTTCCCGACAATGATTCTTGCGGTTGGACTGGGACTGGGGCAAATATTCATCCAGCTTCCTCAACTGCATGATATTCTTAAATGGCTGGGTTCTGCCTATTTGTTGTTTCTGGCATTCAAGATTGCTACTGCTGCCCGTCCGAAACAAAATGCAACTGTAGCCAAACCACTTTCATTTATTCAGGCGGCATTGTTTCAGTGGGTAAATCCAAAAGGCTGGATCGTATCGGTGGCTGCGCTTGCCAACTATACCACGCAGGAGGGGAGTTATCTGATAGAGACATTGGTTGTTGTCGGGATGTTTTTTGCCGTTTCACTTGGAGCAACAACTTCCTGGACTTTTTTTGGCTCACTAATTCGACTTTTATTGCGTTCAGAATGGGCTATTAGGATATTCAACATGATCATGGCAATATTAATTGTTGCTTCTATTGCACTGTTATATATATGAAAAGAAGTGGTATGAAGCTAGTCGGGACTAGTGATTTTGATTGCAAAATGCAGGAATCCAAGGATGATGAATTAACGCGGATTACTCTGGTTCAAAACAATATTTTTGATCGGGTGCAGTAAATACAGAGAGTAAATAGATGTTGGAAAAACGTGAATTTTATATCAACGGTCAGTGGGTTTCACCGGCAATGGTTAATGATTTCGAGGTGATAAATCCTGCGACAGAAGAGCCTTGTGCTGTTATTTCAATTGGCGGGCAGGCTGACAGTAATGCAGCTGTGAAGGCTGCAAAGGATGCTTTTGACAGCTGGCGCCAGACACCTAAATCCGAGCGTCTGGCACTGGTGGAGAAGCTGGCCGAGATATACCAGAGCCGCAGCGAGGAAATGGGAGAAGCTATTTCACTTGAAATGGGTGCGCCGATTTCATTGGCAAATACTGCACAGGTAGGTTCAGGAACCTGGCATATCGGAAATTTCATCAGGGCATTCAAGAAATTCGAATTTGACAGACCTCTCGGTGATCATGCACCCAATGACCGGATCTTATACGATCCGGTTGGTGTTTGTGGTCTTATCACGCCATGGAACTGGCCGATGAATCAGGTAACTTTAAAAGCTGTTCCTGCGATGGCTGTTGGTTGTACGGTTGTTTTGAAGCCATCGGAAATTGCTCCGCTTTCTTCGATGCTATTTGCTGAAATGGTTGATCAGGCCGGTTTCCCGGCTGGTGTATTTAACCTCGTCAATGGAGATGGTCCCGGAGTTGGCACCCAATTATCCGGACATCCTGATGTGGACATGATTTCATTTACCGGTTCTGCGCGTGCTGGAACAGCAATCTCAAAAAATGCTGCAGACACAATCAAACGGGTCAGCCTCGAGTTGGGCGGAAAGGGGGCGAATGTGATATTTGCCGATGCTGACGAAAAGGCAGTAAAACGTGGGGTAATCCATTGTTTTGGAAATTCAGGCCAGTCCTGCAATGCGCCTACCCGAATGCTGGTTGAACGTTCGATTTATGATGAAGCAGTGGCCATCGCCAAAGAAACTGCAGAAAAAACCGCTGTTGATATTTCTTCGAAAGAGGGACGCCACATCGGTCCAGTTGTATCGCAATTACAATATGACAAAATACAGGTACTGATTGAAAAAGGGATTGAAGAAGGTGCGCGCCTGGTCGCCGGAGGCACAGGACGCCCGGAAGGTTTTAATCGAGGTTACTTTGTGCGTCCAACCGTATTTGCCGACGTCAACAATAATATGACTATCGCCCGGGAAGAAATATTCGGCCCGGTGCTTTCAATCATACCTTTTGACAGCGAGGAAGAAGCGGTCAAAATTACCAATGATACCGTTTATGGACTAACCAATTACGTCCAGACCCAGGACGGTGAAAAAGCCAACAGAATGGCCAGAAATTTGCGATCAGGCATGGTGGAAATGAATGGTGCAGCGAGAAGTGCTGGTTCTCCGTTTGGCGGGTTCAAGCAATCCGGTAATGGGCGGGAAGGCGGTGTTTGGGGGCTTGAAGACTTTCTGGAAGTCAAAGCCGTCAGTGGCTGGAGTGCTGAATAGGCCGCAAGCAGATCGTTGGTTCAATAACTTTTGATGGCTGATTGAACCAGAAGCTTTATTATTCATTATTCCCAACTAAAAAAACTATGCAGTCGTCACCTCATGAGAGTTGCTGTCCTTTGATTTCCCGCAGCAGTTTTTGTTTTATCGCCCTGCCATAATCATCATAATTATTGGCATCAATGACAAAATTGCCTGGTCCCGTTGTGATGAACTGCTTGAAATATAAATTGAGGTTGCGGACATCATTCAGGATGGTGAGACCATTGATGGTAATTCCGGCGTCGCTAGCGCGTTGCCGGGCCAACCTGGTGGTTATTCCGTCATTGTTCACACCATCAGCTGAAATATCGATGACCTGACGGTTTGCCGAAAAAGGGCTGTTTTTAAGCTGGGTAACAGCGAAATTCATTGCCGCTGATATCGAGGTTTTTCCCAGTGACTGGCGGGATGTTCTGGATATTCTCCGGGAAAGTCGATTTGCGGAATTTTCATCTTTGATGATTGTCCATGGAACTGAAATAACCTGACTGTTACTTCCCGACCATTGAACCAGCATAACGGCAACGGTGTTATTGGCAATTGCAGAGATAATTTCCGGACTTGAGATAGCCTTTGCCAGGCCCCCCATTTGCAAATCAAATTCCAGTTCGCTGACGCTGTGGGAACAGTCAACAGCCAATATCAGTGCCAAATCCAACATGGGTTTCTGTTCGGCCACGGGTTGGCGTGAAAACAGACCTGTAGCTATTCCAGTAATCGAAAAAAAGACAAATGCGACGGTAATTTGAAAGAACTTATGTTTGATAAAAAAAGACAACATATTTTCAGTTTTCCATCGATAGGAAAGTCCAATGTTTAATTTTGTGCAAGCAGACCGTCGTCATCCAGACATAAAGCCCGGTTGCTTTCCACCAGGTGGAATTACAACAAGTGATCAATTGCACATTATTAATCTCGACCAACCCCCATATTTAAAACACAGGAAAAGAAAAACACCCAAAACATACGGAAGGTCAAGACGATGTCAAACATGAAAAAAACATTACTAGCTGGCCTTACAGCCATTTCACTATACATGCCAAACGCCCTGGCAGCCCAGCCAGTTGAGTTATTGTCCGGTAAATTTCTAATGTGTGATACAGCCAGTCAGGTTGCTGAATATCTCACAATGACGGGTGCCGAGGGAAAATCCGGCGTGGAAGCGCGGGAAGCAAGTGGCAGGAATCTGGAAGGCCATAAAGTTTGTGGTGTTGGTCACTGGGTTTATGAAATGGTTGGAGAACATTCAAAATTTGAAGTCGGAAACAGCAAATATGCAATCAATGAAATCATTGTTGTTGGATATGTTGTCAACGGCATTGGACAACAAAGCCAACCGGTAAAACAATTTGGATTTGGGTTGATCAGCAAAAAAGCCAAGCCAGCCGGTTTCGATATCTGATTTTCTTCACCAGAACCATTTCCGGTGCAATCCGCCTGAGTAAAACTTCTTTTGTGTTCGCCTCGAAATTTCGAGCAGAGTCAGACTCTCAGATATGCAAAACAAACCAGATTCGGGGCAATGAGAATAACACAAAATTAACCGGGTCTATGACCTAGAG
>JAAEMP010000096.1 GCA_024225445.1 Hyphomicrobiales bacterium
ACGAATATCCTCACCGCTGGCTGATCCGGCGGACAGCCCAGAAACCGGCTCAAGTTCTCGATATGCCTTATGTAATCCTTCTGCGTCTTCTCACCAAACCGGCGGATCAACATATCTTCAATCATGCGCATGCGATGTGTGGAAACCTTCTCTTGTGTTATGGGAATACTCCTGTTTACTCAACTTGTGACTTTTACAATCTCAAGTCTCGCAGACAGAACGCTTCACCACTATACACCACCAATACCGCGAGAGCGGTTTCGTTCATTGACCCTAAGCGGACAATTTCCTTGCAATACAAAGGCACGAATTTGTCGCCTCAACCAAAATAACCTTGAAAAATGCGCCCTTAAGGGGAACGGTTCCGGACACTGGGTCGCATGGCTGTCCTCTTGAACGGAGCCGCTTGGCGTGTCATCATTTTTGCGGGCCGAAGAAATCCAATTGAAGGAAGAAAATAGCATGATGATAGGAAAGGCAGTTGTGTTCGCATCAATATTATTATTGCTGGGCGGCCCAGTTCTTGCAGACGAAAAACAAGCGCTTGCCCAGGAAGGTAAACAAGTGATCGGTGCGTTTGCAGGTGCATTGAAAAAAGAGCTTGTCGGCGCTATGAAGACTGGCGGTCCACGGCATGCCATTACTGTGTGTAATGTTAAGGCACCTGCGATAGCCAGCCAAGTGTCTCTTGATACAGGTTGGATGGTTGCACGTTCCAGCCACAAATTGCGCAACTCGAATAACAAATCAGACGACTTTACCCGCTCTGCTATTGAAGAATTTCTAAAGCGTCAGGCCAGTGGTGAAAAAGCTGTTGATATGGCAAAAGTCGGTATTATAGAGGAAGATGGCAAGAAAGTTTTTCGGATGGTCAAGGCTATTCCTACTGGTGAAGTCTGTTTGAATTGCCACGGAGCCGGGGAGGTGAAGTCGGATACTGAGGAGGCGCTGGCGGCGCTCTATCCTGACGATCAGGCACGCGGATTCAAAGTTGGTGAAATGCGAGGTGTGTTCACCTTACAAAAGGTGTTGAGCGAATAGCAATAATCGTTAGCCTTTGAGTGAACTAATTGATCTTGCGCTGGACTCCAAAAAGCACTTCGCTGCCGGAATGCATCCTCAGGATTTGCGGAAGCTGTCAGGGGGTAAGCTGCCATCTGGAGCCGTGTTGAATGTCACCGAGCGGACCACACGGTTTTCACTTATATCTTCTTGTCAGACAAACGTGCAGAAAGTACCGGACAGGAGATTGTGGCTCGACTTTGCCAACTGCCGCCAGCAGCAAGGCGCTCCATCACCTTTGACCGCGGTACAGAGTTCCGTGATCACAAGGCTATGAAAGACACTCTTGGTACGGACATCTGGTACTGCGACCCGCACAGCCCCTGGCAACGCGGAATGATCGAAAACTCCAATGGCATCTTACGCCGTGACATGCCTCGAAAAACTGACATCAAAGATATTGAAATGATCCAGTTCATGGCCAATTCAACACCGAGAAAATGCCTTGGATATAAAACACCCGAGGAAATGTTTATTCAAAAACTCAATGGTGCACTTGATATGTGAATCCAGTACCCCTCAGGCACGTGTCGGGAAAGGATTTGAATAAAATCGTTTTCTCATCATCGCTTCCAACCAATATGGGTCGTGCTCAAACCAACACGCCTTTATTCTTGAAATCGGATTTCGAACTTTATCAGTGATCTGATTGACAAGATAAAAGACTGCTCTTTGCAACGCCATTCCTATACGGAATTATCCAGTGCCTGACCCATGTCAGCGATCAGATCATCAACATACTCGATGCCAACCGACAGACGCACCAGATTGCCCGGAATGCCGGTAGAATCACCCTCGATGGTTTGACGGTGTTCGACCACACTTTCAACGCCGCCAAGAGAAGTGGCACGATGGATGAGATCAAGTGCCCCGCAAAAGCCGAGCGCTGCCGCCTGATCTCCGCAAACAATAAACGACATCAAAAACCCGTAGCCAGCTGACATTTGTTTTGTCGCTATGGCATGCCCGTGGTGACTTGCAAGACCAGGATAGAGCACTGTTTCAACCTTCTCATGTGCTTCGAGATATTGTGCAATTGCCAGAGCGTTGTCACACATACGCTCCATTCTGAGAGGCAGGGTTCGCATTCCACGTATCAACAACCAGGCTTCAAAATTGCCTATTATTGCACCGGCATCATGGCGATCAGTTACGATATCCTGCCATTGCGGTAATGTCTGATCAGAAACACTTAAAACTCCGGCGAGAACATCACTGTGACCGTTAATCGCCTTGGTAGCAGAATGCATGACAATATCTGCTCCAAGACCAAGTGGTTGAGACAGTATCGGCGTGGCAGCAGTTGAATCTACTACCAGCAGCGAGCCGTTTGCCTTGCAGGCTTTGGAAGTTTTAGTCAGATCAACCAGTTTCAGCCACGGATTGGAGGGGGTTTCAACGAACACCAGGTCAGGCTTGAATTTGTTTATTGCTTCCTCCAATACATCTATATTGGCGCAATCAATTTCGGTGGATTGGATATTACGTCGCTGACAAAATTCGCGTATCCATTTGGTGGTCCCCCAATAAATTCCTGACTGGAACAATATCTTTCCACCATTTTTTGTCGTGCGCATCACAGCCGCAATCGCTGCCATTCCGGAAGGAAACAGTAATGTTTCTTCTGCATCCTCCAGTTTGTTCAGGATATTTTCAGCAATGCGAACCACATCGCTGTTATCGCGCCCATACATATTTTGTTTATTGACAAGTTCGTATTCTCGATCACGAATAAATGTAGTGGAGGTTTGTATTGAGGGCACTATACCACCGCTGGCAGCATCCAGCGCACCAGCTGCATGTGCGGCAATGGTTTCAGGGTTGAGGCGGTTGGAATTACGCATTAACAATATCCATCATGGCGGGCCGGGATTATCAGGTTGTGCCAAATAGCACAAAATAACCCGGGATTGACAATTATTTCCACGTTATCCATCTGGCGCCAGAGCAAGAAAAATCAGTCCTGCAATCGTTATCAGTGCTCCTAACCCGACGGACCGGCTTGCCCAGCCATGCCCGATTAACCCTTCAATCATGATAATTACACCCGGGGTCATATATCCATAGGACAAAACTTTTGTTGCGTGCAGGCGCATGGAGGCAAACTGGACAAGAAAAAATGTAATTGCAGTAGCAAATACTGACAGATATGCGATTGCCCACCAGACAATTTGGGGAAGTTCCAGCCAGGCGGTGTTTCTGATTTCATCAAATCCATATATAATCAGGCAAATTGCTATTGATACCAAAGTCCAGAAAGTGAATTCAACCACCGGCATGCCGGGATTATACTTTTTCACCAGTGGCGCATAAGCAGCATGACAAGCGCAACCAACAAAGAATATCAATTCGCCGCGCCCGACATCGAAACTGAGAAGCGCATTGATGTCACCGCGAAATATCATCCAGATTGATCCGATCGCAGCTATGATCAGGGAAACAAATACGGTTGGTCTGGTGATCTGACCCAAAAACATCCAGCCAAATAGTGCACTCATAAACGGAACCAAAGTAAATACAGCGCCGGTGGATACCGGACTAGTTATCTTGAGTGCGCTGAACATCAGTATAAAATAGGCAGCCATCAGGATACCCAGGATTAGCATATGCAACAAATTTGGCGGGAACCTGGGAGCGCGTCGAAGGATGACCAGGATTCCAAATCCCAAGATTACGCAGGCAATAATAAAACGTACAGCATTGAGGGCCGCCGGTCCGATATGGGGAATTGCCAAATGACCGATAGAGAAAGACCCGGCAATCAATGCAGCAAACAGCATCATCGCCAGATGCCCAATCCATTTGTCGCGCCCTGTTGCCATCTGGGTTTTGTGCAATATCAATTCGGAATTTTCTCTGGCAGTCATATTATTCAAATTTTTAAAAGACGAAGTTTCTCTGGATATATCGGAAAATGATTATAACCAAAAAAACCTCGCCTCCCGGGAAAAACTATTCAGCTGCCTGCGCCGCCGGATTGTTTGGATGCTGGGTCCAGTTGGCATAATCCGCGCTGACTTTCTTTCCAGTGCGTTCATCAACTGTTCCCGGCTGCTGTTCTACCATGGAAATGCAGTTTTCTACCGGACAAACGCTTACGCACAGATTGCAACCTACGCATTCTTTGTCGATTATTTCAAAACGGCGCTCGCCATTTACCGAATTGGTAATTGCCTGATGCGATGTATCCTCACAGGCAATATGGCAGCGCCCGCATTTGATGCATTTTTCCTGATCAATGGAAGCTTTGGCAATATAGTTCAAATTTAGGTATTGCCAGTCTGAAACGTTTGCGACAGCTTTACCCCTAAAATCATCCAGCGTTGCATGGCCGGACTCGTCCATCCAGTTTTTCAAACCGGTAATCATATCTTCGACTATCTTGAAACCATAAGTCATGGCCGCAGTGCAAACTTGAACATTTCCAGCACCCAGTGCCATAAACTCCGCAGCATCGCGCCAGGTAACAACACCGCCAATTCCTGAAATCGGAAGATCGGCCGTCTCTGGATTACGGGCAATTTCCGCCACCATATTCAAAGCGATAGGTTTCACTGCTGCGCCGCAATAACCGCCATGGGATCCCTTGCCATCAATGCTTGGCTCAGGTGAAAAATTATCCAGGTTGACGGAAACAATCGAATTGATCGTGTTAATCAGGGAAACCGCGTCAGCACCACCATCCAGTGCAGCCTTGGCCGGATAACGGATATCGGTGATATTGGGAGTCAGTTTCACAATAACCGGCATCCGGGTGTATTGTTTACACCAGCGGGCCACCATCTCAATATATTCAGGCACCTGGCCAACAGCTGCACCCATACCACGCTCACTCATACCGTGAGGGCAGCCAAAATTCAGTTCTATACCATCTGCACCAGTGTCCTCCACCAGAGGTAAAATCTTCCGCCAGGCCTGTTCCTCGCAAGGTACCATTATCGATGCAACCAGTGCACGGTCGGGATAGTCTCGTTTAACCTGTTTCATCTCACGCAAATTGACATGCAAATCTCGATCAGTGATCAGTTCGATGTTGTTTAGCCCCAGTAATCGTCTGTCACCGCTGAAAATAGCGCCATAGCGTGGTCCGTTGACATTAACAACCGGGGGACCCTCTTCACCCAGTGTCTTCCACACAACACCGCCCCAACCCGCTTCAAATGCCCGACGAACATTGTATTCCTTGTCTGTGGGCGGGGCAGAAGCCAGCCAGAACGGATTTGGTGACTTGATGCCGATGAAATTATTGCGAATATCAGCCATTTTCGTTCTCCTCAGGCTCCTGTGGCCAGTTTGAGATTGATGTTTTCAGCAGCATCACGGCCCATAGCAACTGCTGAAACGGTCAAATCATCTCCACCCTCGGCGCAGTCACCACCAGCCCAGACTTTCGGATTGGAAGTTTGTCCGTTTTCATCAATGGCAATTCTGCCAGAATTTGTTTTCAATCCCGATCCTTCCAGTTTGGCAATATCAAGTTTTTGACCAATAGCCTTGAAAACCTGATCCGCCGGTATGATTGTGGTCTCTCCCGTACCTTTCAGTCTGTCATTATCAAATGCGGTATATTCAAACTCGATTCCGCTGACTTTTCCGCCTTCAGCAATAATTTTTCCCGGCTGCAGCCAGTGACGAATTGTGACGCCATTTGATGCAGCAAGGTCTTGTTCATATTCGGACGCCGCCATTTGCCCCTTACCACGCCGATAACAAATGCTGACATCCTGGGCACCCAGAAGCCTGGCTTGAACGGCGGCATCAACCGCGGTCATACCACCGCCAATAACCACCACTTTACGGCCAATTGGAATGGCGGAATATTCTTCCGCCTGACGCAGGGTTTCGATGAAGTCGATAGCATCATCAACACCAGCCGAATCCTCGCCATCAATTCCCAAATCGCCGGTTGCCCCAAGTCCGATACCTAAAAATACCGCGTCAAATTCCCCGCTAAGGCCTTCGAGTGAAATATCGCTGCCCAAAGCCTTGTTATGTTCAATATCAATTCCTCCTATGGAGGTTACATATTCGACTTCCCTGGCAGCAAAATTATCGACGGACTTGTAGGCGGCGATGCCGTATTCATTCAAACCGCCGGATTTTTCCCTGGCATCATATATCCTGACCTGATGGCCATAAATGGCCAGCCTGTGAGCACATGCAAGGCCAGCCGGTCCTGCCCCGACAACCGCGATTTTTTTTCCGGTTGAAGGCCCACGTACAAAAAACTGCCTGCCTTGTGCCATCGCCATATCTGTGGCGTAGCGTTGCAATTCGCCAATTTTCACCGGCTTTCCTTCAGCCTCCTCGCGTACACAAACTTCTTCGCACAATGTTTCAACAGGACAAACCCTGGCGCACATGCCACCCAAAATATTCTGTGAAAAAATTGTTTCCGCCGAGCCAATTGGATTTCCCGTGGCTATCTGACGAATAAACAGTGGAATATCAATCGTAGTCGGACAGGCCTCGGCGCAAGGAGCATCATAGCAAAAATAACACCGGTCGGCCGCCACCATTGCCTCATGCTGGCTTAAAGGTGGATGCAAATCATCAAAATTCTCGCTGTAGTCCTGCTGATCCAGCCGTCCGGCGGCAATGCCGTTAGTATTACTGCCGGTAACCATGAGTAATCGCTCCCAATCGAAATATCTGCCGAAATGGTAACGCATAGCAAAATATTTATCAATTGGTAAATTTTTTGCTATGCATTTTGCTGAGTGATATTTTCCGTTCTGTTCGTATCCAAACCACGCTGACTGACGCCTTTACTGAAATCTTGTTGAGAGCAGCCTTGAAATATCAAATATCGCAGAGCACCTTTATTTTGATTCAGTTTTGATTTTTTTTGCTCACAGCTATTCGGGCTTACGCCCGGCCTCCGCGAGGGCAGCGCACAGGCGCCGGTCGCTTTTCGCTCCTGATTGCATGATCATCTTAAAGGTGTTCCGATATATGTTGTCCTTCTGGCGAAGCAGCCATGACCTGCCAGCGCTCAGGTGCGCCAATTGAGAAAATATTTTTCCGCACGACCGATTAACCAGGCAAATATCAATCCCATGGTTGACAGGATGGCAACTCCGGCAACCAGTTGATCTGTGGCAAATAGACTGCCTGCCAGCAAAATATAGGCACCTATACCGAATTCTGCCCCGATCATCTCGGCTGCTACCAATAAAATAATGGCAATAGATGCAGAAATCCGGCAACCGGACAATATCGCCGGTAGTGCGCCGGGGAGGATTATCTTGCGCACGATCGAAAACCAGGAGAGACCGAATGACTGACCCATTCTAATCAGGCCCCGGTCAACATTATCGACCCCGCCATAGGTGGTGATTACGGTCGGAAAAAAAGTGCCAAACAGAATGGTGGCGACTTTCGATCCTTCTCCGATACCAAACCAGATAACAAAAAGCGGCAGCAGGGCAATCTTTGGAATGGGAAAAATCGCGGATACCAATGGGGACATACCGGCCCGAGCCAATGGAAAAAGACCGATCAGCAGGCCGACAATGATGCCCAGGACACTTCCGCAACTCCAGCCAATTATCAGCCGCTTCAGGGATGCTGAAAGGTGGACCACCAACATTCCGCTCTCTACCAGTTCCCGCAACGCGCCAAATGCCTCGGAGGGGGCGGGTAATACAAGGTTGGATATCAGGCCGGTTTGTGAGCCAAATTCCCAAAAAGCAATTATCACAATAAATACAAAAGGCGCGATTGTTCTAATTGACCTGATTTTAAAACCACCCCCGCGAAAGGGCACGGTTTTGATCTCAGCTTCCTTTGCAACAACCTGATCTTTGGCTTTGGCTTTTTTCTCAGCCATTTATCAACTCCTGATCGGCAGCCAGGGCCTCATCCCGCATTAACGCCCATAGCTGCATCTGCTTCTGATCCAGTTCATTTATGTAATTTTTGCGTTGATCCAGTGGAATATCAATATCGACAATCTCACGAATACAACCCGGTCTGCGTGAGAGCACGACTATTTTATGTCCCAGTTGCACCGCTTCATTCAGATTGTGGGTTACATAACAGGCCGTGAACCCCTCTCTTGACCAGAGATCAACCAGATCATCCATCAGCAGTTCACGAGTCTGGCTGTCTAATGCCGACAATGGTTCATCCATTAACATAACAGCCGGTTTAACGCTCAAAGCACGGGCAATTGCCACGCGCTGTTTCATACCACCGCTAAGCTGGCGAGGCAGAGCATTGCGGAAGTCTGATAACTTTGTACGGGCCAAAACATTTTCGATAATACTTTTTCGTTCTAGCGCAGATAATCCATGATCTTCCAGGGCCAGTGAAATGTTGCCGATTACTGTACGCCAGGGTAAAAGCGCAAAATCCTGAAAGATGTAGGTCAGCGGATTGAGGCTGTCTTCAGGGGCAGCGCCGATTTGAACAACTTTGCCCCGGGCCGGTTGTTCCAATCCACCAATGAACCGCAACAAGGTCGATTTTCCGCACCCGGACGGACCAACAACGCACACAATCTCGCGGTGATTTATCTCTAAATCAATATTCTTCAAAACATCTACCTCACCATAATTATGGGAGATATTTTTCAGATGCAGATCCATGATTCAACAATCAAACAATGAATTTCAAGAATATTACCCCGATACAAATCGATGCATCGGGGTAAAATACTGTTCAGGCTAGCGCATGTCGCGTCCAATAGGATTCATTTGACTTGCCCCAGCCCCTCAATACAGATTGTGATTAATAGGTTTCCACGAAACTGCTATCAACCAGGGTTTCGATGGTGATGTCTTTTGATACCAGACCTTCAGATTGAAACCATGCAAGCTGATCCTTTACATTGGTGACATTCAGCTTGGCATTCTTGTTAATACGCATCGCACCGTTGCGAATTGATGGTGCGGCTTTCTCATAGGGCCGACTGGTATAGACATATTTGTGCACCAGTTTGACCATGTCTTCGGCAGCCTGATCACCAGCGGTTTTATCAACCAATGCTGCATTAAAATCATCTGCACCCATGGAAAATGCCTTCAGGAAACGCTTAACCAGATCTTTGTTGTTTTCTGCATTATCAGCGGAGGTAAAGACGGTCGTTACCTGGTAATCGGGAATGTAATCAGCAATTTTACCAATAATGCTTACCGTTGGCGCTTTGGAGAGACCCTTGGCAATGTGGGGCACAATGGCCCATGCATCAATCTGCTCAGATTTCAGGGCACCAATAATAGCACCAACTTTCTGCAATGGCTTTACCTTGATTTGGGAGCCGGCAAAACCTTCTTTGCGGGCAATCTTGTGCGCCATATAGTGAAATGAAGAACCGGCCTGGGTGATCCCAAACGAACGTCCCTTCAACATGGCAGGCGTGGTGACCCCTTCATCATAAGCTTTTTTGGATGCAAGGATCATCTGACCATCAATGCCGGCTTCCTCATGGAGAGCTCCGCCTATCACCTTGATAGCACCTTTGTTGGCCAGGTTGATTAATCCGCCTGAAATTGCCGTTACGCCGAAATCCACATCTCCCGATGCAATTGCCACCGCCATTGGCTGGGCGGCCTGAAAGAACTTGAACTCAACTTCCAGTCCCTGATTTTTGAAATAATCGCGCTCGAAAGCTACAAAGCTGGCGGAATGCGAAGTAAACCGCAAAGCACCAACGGCAATTTTGTCAGCCGCCATTACCGGGACGGACAGGCCTGTAAATGATGCCGCAACTATTGCGCTGCCGCAAATTATGGATGCCATTTTTCTGCGTGTGACTGAAAACATAAGTTTCTCTCCGGTTTCGATGTTCTTGATATTTGGAATTTGAACTGAAAGACTAGATATTATTAGTATGCCTTGCAAGCATGGAGATAAATTCGTTGCCAAAATACGGATTTCCGTCCAACTCCTGCGACAAGCCTGAAATTGTTCTGGTTGGCAACGATAAATCAAACATAACATCAATTGGAGTCAGATGGCAGAACCTTATTTGAGTGAGTTTCGAGAAATATAGAAAATGTGCAATTCCTGAAAAACCGGGACAAGTCGATTCTATGCAAGCATTTTTTCAGTGGTGCCGCCGCCTATCATGATGGAAAAATTTTTATGTCCCTTTCTCCAGCAGGCTGGCATTGAAAATGCGTGAATCCGATTGTCAGAAACTATTCAAACAGGGTGAAACAGAACTTCGGTCCTTCCCAAGGGCTCCGGTCAAGAAAGGTTATGCGGTGATACCGCCGGGGATAGGGAAAGATATATATTCGCTCGGCAACCTGATTATCAAAAGCGTGACTCTGGCAGAAAATAGCCTGAAGAAACAGGCGAGACATATCTGGTTTCAAAACATGTCAACGTGCCTGTTTATGGGCCTATGACCTAGTATTTTTCAATATTGGCCATACGCTTTTTGCATGGCTCATCTGCAATCTTTGCGCTCGTAAATCTGTTCTTTGAACCTTATCTGGAGGTCAGGAGGTCATCACAGACAAACTGTGAATTTACCAATTTCCACCAGCCAGTTCAGCACTTGTGAGCACGGCGATACATAGAGGACTAATCTAATGAGTATTTTGGGCACAATCCGCACATGGAATCGTGGTCGCAAGACACGCAATCAACTCAATGATCTCCCCGAGTGGATTCTCAGGGATTTGGGCATTGGCCGCGGTGACATCTCAACGATTTCAAAACGTCATTATCGTGGATAATGCAGACGAAATTCAGCAGAACTTTTTTCTTCCCTGTTCTGTTGATCCCGGTTCAGCAACGCCTTCCTCCCATTGCTGAACCCAATCAAAGGCGCTCATCGGACCCTCCCCCGATGGGCGTTTTTTAATAGGGAGATTTTGATTTATTCACAGCCAGCAGATGGGTTGACAGCGAGGCGCATTGTTCAATCCGGCAATAAGGAGGAGTCTCTGGTACATAATTCAATCAAATTCAGCTGGAAAGCATAACGACGTGAATCTCATTCGCTATACCATCGTTTGCCACCATTACAGCAAACGCTTTTTGGCAGCCTCATATTCACGTGCAAGGCGCGCCACCAATTCTCCTGCACCGACAACTTCATCCACAGCCCCAATTCCCTGGCCACAGCCCCAGATATCTTTCCATGCCTTGGCACTGGTGTTTCCGCCAGATGCAAAATTCATTTTTGATGGATCGCTTTCAGGCAAATTATCCGGATCCAATCCACTGTTCTCAATTGACGAACGCAGATAGTTGCCATGAATCCCCGTAAACAGATTTGTATATACGATATCCTTTCCTTCTCCCTCGACGATTGCCTGTTTATACTCATCTGCAGCTTTTGCTTCGTGAGTAGCAATGAACGGCGAACCGATATAGGCGAGGTCCGCGCCCATCGCCTGAGCAGCCAATACTGCGCCGCCATTGGCAATTGCGCCGGCAAGCAATAACGGGCCATCAAACCACCGGCGAATGTCCTGAATCAGGGCAAACGGCGATAAAGTCCCCGCATGCGCACCGCCGCCGCTAGCGACTGCGATGAGACCATCTGCACCTTTTCTAATGGCTGAATTGGCAAAACGGTTGTTAATGATATCATGCAGAACGATGCCTCCATAAGAATGGATAGCCTGATTCACCTCCGGCACCGCACCAAGCGATGTAATGACAATGGGCACTTTGTGCTTCACACAGATCGCCAGGTCCTGTTCCAGCCTGTTATTGGAATTATGCACAATCAGGTTTACCGCAAAAGGTGCCACTATTTTATCCGGGTTGGCCTTCGCATAACTCTCCAGTTCGCCGGTGATTTGAGAAAGCCACTCGTCCAGCTGTTTTATGGGACGCGCGTTGAGCGAGGGAAAAGAACCAACAATGCCAGCCTTGCACTGGGCAAGTACAAGATCAGGATTGGAAATGATGAACAGCGGCGCGCCAACAACCGGCACACTGAGCCGGTCCTGCATTACCTGTGGAATAGCCATTTAGAACTCCGTAAAAATCGTCTTGATTGACGTTATCGTAAACGTAAATTTATCAGGTGCGGCCAATCAGTCAAGAATAACCCGGCACGGAATGTGGACACCGCCTGCAAATAATCACAATAAAATGGAGCATTCATCTCCCTAATTTCCAACCCAATACTTATTATGATACCCGTACAACGTAATATCGTTTAGAGTAAATCATCTAAATGTCGTGATTCGGGGAATGTTGCCAAAATATTTTTGAACTTCAATAAACAAGGCAATCATATACGATATGAAACAAAATATGGAAAATGCCATCAATTAACCGGTATTGAGATATTCATTTGGAAAGTTATGGAACGCACTTGTGGCAGCAGATATTGAAACATTGATCAGACAGGCACTGGCGCGCCAAAATGGCTTCGACCCACAAGTCCGTTCAAAAATTTATCAGGCCTCACGAAATGCATTGGCAAAAATGATTGCAAAATCAGGTGCTGTTCCGCTGGAAATCATTGATTCGCGCAACCGCTCTCTGGAACAGATGATACTCAAAATTGAGCGTGAATTTACCGCCGAAATGCCTGCATCTTCTACCGGACCAGATGATATTCCGGGCAACAAGGCTGAATCGCAGCTACCAGTTAAACCAGAATCAGCATTTCAGGTGTCTGTTCCTCAACCAGTTGAACCAGGAATTGCGTCTGGCGGCTTATTTCATCCCCCTGACCCGAACGAGACCGCAGAATTTACATCAGACAAAAGTGAAGCAGAAACTACCAGATCACCCACGTCCCCCTACCTATTTTCCGAACCGACAGTGCAAAAACCTGTTTTGCCCAATCAGGAGATCCCAAATCCGGACAGCTCAATTGCCACTCCATCAGAAAGCCTGTTATCATCGACGCCAACTGCCAAGGATAACAGTTCCTTTGAAAAATCCGGTGCAACTGCTCCATATGCAGAACCAACTCCAGAATATGTGCGCCCGAAACCCAAACCATTCAGGTATATTATCTGGGTCATCGCAGTTATCATCTTAGCCATTGCCGGATGGATAGCCTACACGATGACAATTTCCTATATAAACGACGAAACGAGAAATCTACCGAACGGCCGAGTTTCTCAAACCGACCAAAACGGTGCACCATCGGATTTCATCACAATTCTGCAACCAAACCAGCCAGGGGCATTGGTGACCGCAGGAAACGGTACCGCAAAAATTATAAGCGAGACATCGCAACCAGCAATCAGAATCATGTCAGTACGCAAGCCGGATACGCCTGAAATCCAAGCCGACCCTCTGCGACTGGAACTGGCACCAGGTATCTTGAAAGATATTGCCGGCAAAAAAACCACCATCGAGATTTTGGCTAAATCCGGCGATACCGGCCCTGCCACTTTTTCGGTTTCCTGTGATTTTGGTGAATTGGGAGAATGCGGCAGAAAGAGATTTCGCGTTGGCTTGCAACCGGAAGCGGTTGTCTTCTCAATTCAAATTTCACCGGACTTTCAAGACGGGCAACGGGCGTTTTTGGCTATCAACACAGATGTTACCAGCGCAGCAGCCTTATCGGGTAAAGGCGCCAAGATTGATATAATTTACGCCAGATTACGGGCATCATTATAAACCCTATTGGACGCGACACGCTTTAGTGCTCTAGACCGTTTCTTGTTTACACGGAAGCATTTGATGGACCAATCCAGTTCACTCAGCAAGGCGCGAAACCCGGAAATGTTTTTGGGCGATCTGGTTGATCGGACAAGTTTTGCGCCATTACATAAACTGGGCAGATGGGCT
>JAAEMP010000097.1 GCA_024225445.1 Hyphomicrobiales bacterium
AATAGCAGAACCCAGGCATCAGCTGGGCTCTGCGTCCACGAGACGCGATTTGGAATCTGTGAAGAGGGGTGTGCAACTGGCTAATGTTGGAGATGTGCTTGATAGCGCTCAATTGAAGACATTCATAAGCGGATTGGCCAAAACGGTTTGTGTATCCTCAACGATTTCCAGCAATCGTGTTGTCCAGGATTCAAGGGGAGGGGAGTTTCCAGTTCGGTTCGAATGTGCAAATATCATTCTAATTCCTGATGGTTCAATCACAACAAGTAAGAAATAGAGTAAGAAAATTTTTGTGAGTAGATTATTTATACGGCATGCCTCACAGTCGGCCCATGGCTACTAACGTTTCCAACTCAAATAGGAGATATGGAAAAATGATGAACGGTTGGATGGATGGAGGCGGAATGTGGTTTGGCGGTATTTGGATGCTGTTGATTGGCCTTCTGGTTGTTCTCTCGATTGCCGCACTGATCAAATATTTAATGAAATAGGCGAATACCAGCAAGCAATGCCTTTGCGAATTTGCCTTGCACTTCCACTCCGGATTGATGCTTGCATAAATCGATATTACCGCCGCCGAAGGACCACGAATGTAAATTTCTGTTCAACATCGGTTGGGGTTGAATGGGTGTAGGATGTTGCCTTGAGCAGATCAAATCCTGGGCCAAGCCGTTTTTTTAGGTCTTTCCCGGAATACCGCTTAATCGGCAATCCACTGCATGTTTTCGGCCCATCGGGTGCAAACGTGCCCAAAATGACGATTGAACCGGGTTTTGTTGCCCGAACCAGCACGTCAATATAGGCATCCTGTTCATGCTTCTCGGTAAGGAAATGGAAAACCGCGCGGTCATGCCATATCTGCCATTTATGCTGAGGATTCCAGCTCGTTATATCGTCGACAATGCAACGGATATTATTGGAATATTCACCAAGCCGTTTCATAGACAATGCCAGGGCAGTGTTCGAAATATCAAGCAATGTGATATCACTGAACCCACCGTGGGCCAAAGCATCCACCAGTCTGGATGATCCCGCTCCAATATCGATGATACCGGCAGCGTAATCCCGGTTGAATTCAAGGATCAGCCCCAGGCTCGGGGTTGGATGTTTCTGAAACCAGGACAATGCGCTTTCCTGCTTTTTCCGATAAACATTTTCCCAATGGTCTATTTTTGTATTCAATATCGGTCTCCGATTATTTGGTCACCGTGATTGTCCCATCATGCCCTGGTCTGTTTGCGAGATTTGAAAGGTTAAGGTGTTTCACCCGACATCCCCCAGATGGTATTCTTTAATGCGGTGATATTGGCATATTGGCCTCCTTTTTCAAAGCCCCCGGTTCTTGGGTGCTCTATCTGGCTGGTTGTTTCGGCTTTTGGCAACGTTTGGGGTGATGTCTGGCTTTTTCGCTGAATACCGAATGCACTTCGGCGTCTGCGTGGGTCACGCCGGTAATCACATCGATGCGGAATAATGCAAGCTGTCATGGCGCTTGTGCCCTTGTCTTGAGGTCAGTGATGTTTGCCAGCATCTGTGACCATAGTTCACGGGGAATGGCAACCTCTGCCAGTTGCAAGATGATTGAACGGGCATGGCGGATAGCCTTTGCACCGATCTTGATCATACGGTCCCGCAGGCTGGTCAGTGACCAGTCTGCTATTGAATCTGGCAATACGAGGGTTCGGACAAAGTTGGCCAGATTGTAAGCCAGTGCGTGAAGCTGAAGCCGGACTTCATTGGCCGCAAAGCTCTTGCAGGATAGCCGTGTCCACTTCAGCGCATATTTGCCTTCCTTGATGTATTGTTCTGCCGTGCCGCGCTGATTGTAGAACTCATAAACCCGTTCATCTGAAACCGTAAGTGTAGTGACCACAAAACCAACCCGAGGAAACAGATCATCGGGGTGCCATTCCACCTTGGTCACAACCCGGCGTGACTTGCTCCAACTCTTGGCCTGATAGGTGAAACTGGCATAGTGGCGCTCGATGGAGTTTGAAGGACGGCCCGGCCTGCGCTTGAGCAGATGTGTGATACGGCGCTGTAGAACCTTGTTGGTCTTCAGCCTGATGGCATAACCAAATTCATGGGTCTCCAGATAATCAAACAGTTCGGGATTGGCGAAAGCGGCATCACCACGCAGGTATCTGCGCCAAAGGCCAGACCAGCGATAGCGTTTGATAACGGGCTCAAGCACATCTTGCCAATTATCTGCGCTATGAACATTGCCTGATCGAAGTGCACAGCGTTCAAGATCGCCATGCTGGTTGAAAACGAACAGCGGGTGATAGCAGGTCTTGGCAAAATGGCCGTTATAGGCAGAACCTTCCTGT
>JAAEMP010000098.1 GCA_024225445.1 Hyphomicrobiales bacterium
TGTAATTCCAAATAGCTGGCTGTTATTGATTTTATCATGAATTTTGTGGTCCGGGCAGAAAGTGAAACCTCGAGCTCTGAAGGCTCTCATCGTTTCTGCGAAACGACTGCCACTAATTAACATGCATTAATGATGTTGGCATTTCGCTGCGCGAAAAGCCTGTGGTGCGGGCAAAGAGTGAAACCTCGAGCTCAGAAGGCTCTCATCGTTTCTGCGAAACGACTGCCACTAATTGACATGCATTAATGATGTTGGCATTTCGCTGCGCGAAAAGCCTGTGGTGCGGGTAGAGAGACTTGAACTCCCACGCCTTTTGAGCACCAGAACCTAAATCTGGCGTGTCTACCAATTTCACCATACCCGCAATCGGGCGACAATCCCCGCAGTTGAAGATTATTGCCGCAGGCGCCTTCATAGCATCAGTGGACGGTTAATCAAGCGGAAAATTCAATCCGGCTGAAGAGATTTTATAGTGTAATGCTGACGATGCAATCAGGCTTTTCTCAGCGCATATAGCGCAACGAATGTGAAGATCGCTGCAACAATCAGAGGCAGGGGAAATTGCATCACTGCCGGTAATTCTCCAGCATAGATGACTGCGGCGACAATAGCGATCAGGACAAAAATTAACTGCATGGATTCCTCCTGTTGCTTCCCGTCCCTGGCTTCGTTCAGTACTGCCCCTTCTAGCGGGAAAATTGGTGGTCACCAGATTGGCGCTTCCGCTGGCGGAACCGCTTCTTGGTTAACGCATCCAGGCATTCACCTGCTAATATACGGGTAATTGTAGACAATAATTTAAGGCTGTGCATCAAAGAACCTCTGTTAAGGTTGACAACCATGGTTAATGTTAACGTGCGCGCTACCAACTCGTTCAAATTTGCCTAAAATTTAGGCAGTCTGCCGGTTTTCTTGGCGTTAAGCAGCACCAATATTAGTCTTGTTTTAACCTGAAGCTCACATCAAAAAAAATGCAATTTTAATTCTGTTTGTTTTCAATAATTTAGGAAATTGATTCTGCAAATGGCACATTTTTTGCTTAATAACGTTCACGTAGTGAATTACAGGAACATCTCATGAAAAAAATCGAAGCAATAATCAAACCTTTCAAGCTGGATGAGGTCAAGGAAGCGCTGCAGGATGTCGGTCTTCAGGGTATTACCGTGATTGAGGCAAAAGGCTTTGGCCGCCAGAAAGGCCACACCGAACTTTATCGCGGTGCTGAATATGTGGTCGATTTTCTGCCGAAAGTGAAAATGGAAATTGTGTTGCGTGATGATCAGGTTGAGGCTGCGGTGGAAGCCATTCGCAACGCGGCACAAACCGGACGCATTGGTGACGGCAAGATATTTGTTTCCAGTGTGGAAGAAGTCATTCGTATCCGAACCGGAGAAACCGGCGAAGAAGCGGTTTAAGAGTTTATCTCAATTAACCGGGCCGGCAATTATCAAGGCCATCATTCAATGCGAAAGCAAACAACTGAAATCAATCGAGCAAGCTCATTTATCAAAGGAATAAAGTTATGACAACTGCTGCTGATATCCTGAAACAAATCAAGGACGAGGACATCAAGTTCGTTGATCTGCGTTTCACTGATCCCCGCGGAAAAATGCAACACCTGACCATGGATGTCAGCCAGGTAGACGAGGACATGTTTGCTGACGGCGTGATGTTTGACGGCTCTTCCGTTGCCGGATGGAGAGCGATCAATGAATCAGACATGAACCTGATGCTTGATCCGGGTTCGGCCCATGTTGATCCGTTTTTTGCCGATGCAACGCTGGCTGTTTTCTGCGATATTCTTGATCCTGTCACCGGCGAACCCTATGGCCGCGATCCAAGAGGTACGGCGCGCAAGGCGGAAGCCTATCTGCAATCCACCGGCATTGGGGATACTGTCAATGTAGGGCCGGAAGCGGAGTTTTTTGTATTTGATGATGTACGCTTTTCAGCCGACCCTTATAATACCGGTTTCAAACTGGACAGTGATGAATTGCCATCGAATAACGATGCAGAATATGCAGCGGGCAATATGGGCCACCGCCCCCGCACCAAAGGTGGCTATTTCCCGGTTCCGCCAGTCGACCAAAGCCAGGACTTCCGCAGTGAAATGCTGTTGAAACTGAAGGAAATGGGTATCACTGTTGAAAAACATCACCATGAGGTGGCTGCCGCCCAGCATGAATTGGGAATGAGATTTGACAGCCTTTTGAGAAATGCCGACAAAATTCAGATTTACAAATACGGTGTCCATCAGGTTGCCCATGATTACGGCAAAACCGCCACTTTCATGCCAAAACCGGTTTATGGCGACAACGGCACCGGCATGCATGTTCATATGTCTATCTGGAAAGATGGCAAGCCAACATTTGCCGGCAATGAATATGCCGGCCTGTCTGAAAGTTGCCTGTACTTTATCGGCGGCATCATCAAACACGCCAAATCCCTGAACGCTTTCACCAACCCGTCAACCAACTCCTACAAACGTCTGGTACCAGGTTTTGAAGCACCGGTATTGCTGGCCTATTCGGCTCGCAACCGTTCAGCATCCTGCCGCATTCCGCATGGCACTTCACCGAGCTCCAAACGTTGTGAAGTGCGCTTCCCCGATCCTACCGCCAATCCGTATCTGGCATTTGCGGCAATGTTGATGGCCGGCCTTGACGGTATCAGGAACAAGATCCATCCCGGTGAAGCAATGGACAAGGACCTGTATGATCTACCACCGGCAGAACTTGCGGAAATTCCGACGGTTTCGGCAAGCCTGCGCGAGGCGCTCGAATGCCTGACTGCCGATCAAAAATACCTAACCGAAGGTGGCGTCTTTACCCAGGATCAGATTGACGCCTATATAGAACTGAAAATGGAAGAGGTGATCCGTTTCGAACACACACCCCATCCGGTTGAGTTCGACATGTATTATTCTGTTTAGAAAACCTGGCGATGAAAAATACCAAACCCCGGTGGAAACATCGGGGTTTTTTATTGAAGCACTACCGGTTGTGGTTACGGGCGAATTTGGCTGCAAGAAACAGGGTGATGATTCCAATTGCAGTAATGGCAATGGCGAAAACCAGAACCAGGTCATAGCCGCCAAACTCCCAGATGACGGCGCTGACAAAAGGGCCGGCAGCAAAGCCTCCGATGAATGGCAGGGCCATGATACCTGAAATCAGGCCAAAACTCTTTCTGCCGAGCAATTCAGCGGTAAGCAACGGGCGCACAATGGAGCTGACACCATTGCCAGCTCCCTGCAGCACGACAAAAACAACAATCAGGCCGATCCAGGCATTGGCCCAATAGATAGACGCGCCGGAAATCAACAGGGCAAACAAGGCACTGGCAGCAACGGCTACCGTTGATACATATTTTTCCACACCCATCATTGCCAGCCTGCCTACCACCTGCATCGGTCCGATCGATGAAGCCGCAATAATTGCAACGGAGGGAGCAACACCACGATCATCCAGCAAAGGCAACAAATGGGTCAGTATCATCGAATGATCGAGCGAAAAAGCAATGTAGGAAACAACCAGCATCCAGAATGTGAGGGTTCCCATAATGTTCTTCACGATGCCCGGATCATCGTGTCTTTCGGTATTTATCGTGCGCGAATAGTTCTGGGCGATATGGCTGGCTATCCAGGCGAGAGGAATAGCAAATACGGCCAGTACAACGGCAAAAATATCCGTTGCCATGCGCCAGCCAAAAGCTTCTACCAGAATATGGGACGCGGGAAAAGATATAGTTCCCGCCAGACCTGCGACCAGGGTTACCCTGGTGATGGCGGCGCGTGCGCGTTTATCGAAGGTGCGGGTCAATATGGCAAAGCAGGGTTCATATAATACAACAGACATCACCAGGCCGAGCAACGACCAAACCAGATAGAATTGCCAGAGTTCGCTCACCCGGGACAAGGCCAGCAAAAGCAATACACCGGCGGCGGTTCCTCCCACATGGATACTGACAAAAAAGCCGCGATCAATGATGCGCCCGGCAACCGGTGCAAATAGTGCCGACAAAACCAGCGCACAGGTAAGTGCTCCGGAAATCTCAGCCTTCGACCAGCCCAGATCCTTCTCCCAGAAACTGAACATCGCCGGAAAGATATAAAAGATGGTCGCCCAGGAAATGGTTTGCGAAAAAGCAAAAGGCCAGACAATTTTCGCAAATGGAGCCTTGCTCATCTGGTGTTATCCGGCCAATTCAATCTGCGGTGTCGCCACGGTTCTTCCATCAGGCAACGTATCGGCGGGTGGATCCGTAAATCCGGCCCCCAAAGCGGCAAAATCAAACAACCGGTTATCCAGCAGGTGAGATGGCCTGATATTGGCCAACGCCCTGATCATCGTATCCTTGCGCCCGGGCATGCGATTCTCAAATTCTGAAATCATCTGCTTCATGGCATTGCGTTGCAATCCATCCTGGGAACCGCAAAGGTCACAGGGTATGATCGGGAAATCCATTACCAGAGCCAGTTTTTCCAGATCGGCCTCGCTGCAGAATGTTAATGGACGCATCACCATTATGTCGCCTTCATCGTTGATCAGTTTTGGCGCCATGGTGGCTATGCGCCCGCCATGGAACAGATTCATGAAAAAAGTCTCGAGAATATCTTCGCGGTGATGACCCAGGATCAGGGCTTCACAACCCTCTTCACGCGCCACACGATAAAGATGGCCACGACGCAGGCGGGAACAAAGCGAACAATAGGTGGAATCTTGCGATAATTTGTCCGTTACCACTGAATAGGTGTCCCGATATTCTACGCGGTAATCAAACCCGTTGGCTTCCAGCCAGCCGGGCAGGACATGTTTTGGAAAATTTGGTTGCCCCTGATCCAGATTGCAGGCAAGCAGATCGACATCCAGCAGACCGCGCCATTTCAGATCGGCAAGCAGCGCCAGCAGACCATAAGAATCCTTGCCACCTGAAACACCAACCAGCCATCGTGGTCTGGTGGCTTTTGCGGCCGGTGTAATCATACCAAATTTTTCAATTGCCTCTCGCGTATGACGCAACAGTCTTTTGCGCAATTTCTTGAACTCGGTGGAATTGGGTGCGCTGCGAAACAGTGGATGACAGTTATCAGCATTCTCATCATCAATCGTGGGGAAACCGTTCTCATTCATCTTCAATATCCAAATTTGGTCGAAATACTTTTATCGGCCGGATTTAAACGCAAGTCTACAAACAAAAACGCCCGGTGCGAAGCCGGGCGTTTAATACAACTTGGTTCCCAGATACGGTTAGCGGGAATAATACTCAACCACCAGGTTTGGTTCCATGTGAACCGGATAGGGTACATCACCCAGTGCGGGAATGCGAACATAGGTTGCCGTCATTTTGCTGTGATCAACTTCGACATAATCAGGCACATCACGTTCAGCCAGTTGCGAAGCTTCCAGAACAAATGGCAATTGTTTGGATTTTTCGCGTACTTCAATAACATCACCGGGTTTGCAACGGTAGGAAGGAATGTTCACACGACGCCCGTTTACTTTAATGTGGCCATGATTGATGAACTGGCGTGAAGCAAACACGGTGGCGACGAATTTGGCGCGATAGACGATGGCGTCCAGACGGCACTCGAGTAGACCAATCAGTTTTTCCGATGTATCACCACGCTGGCGAACAGCTTCGGCATAAATTTTGCGGAACTGTTTTTCCGTGATATTGCCATAATAGCCTTTCAGCTTTTGCTTGGCGCGCAGCTGTATACCGAAATCCGACAATTTACCCTGACGGCGCTGGCCATGCTGACCGGGGCCATATTCGCGACGGTTTACGGGAGATTTGGGACGTCCCCAGATGTTCTCACCCAAGCGGCGGTCAATTTTGTATTTTGATGCAATTCTTTTGCTCATTTGGTATTTCCTTACCGTTTCCTGAACCAAAAATATCCTGCCAGGACCACGTTAGCGAACCCAACAGGGAAGGAAACGCGCCCTCCTCTATCCGCCGTTTCGCGGATTGACAGAATAAATTTCATCATTGAAACCATTCACGGGACACGCAATATCTGATCGGCACGTCAAACACACCAATCCGGGCTCTTCTAGGCGATCATCATCGGCATGTCAACAACCGGTATCTAAAGAAACAATAAGGAAAAATGATGGTTAAGAAAGATACAGATAATGTCGACTTGTCGACACGTGTTTCACCCGTTCATTAGCTTACCGCTTGCCAAGGTGAGCAATCTTGATAAACCTTGACGACTGAAGAAAGTGGGAAATTACAAATGAGAACATGGATCAGATGGTCATTGCGTGTATTGAGCGTAATTGTCGTGATTGGCGCAATATTGGTGACATTCAACTGGGAGCGGTTGCTGCGCCTTTATAATGCTAATACATTATTTGCCCAGGAACATATCATTGGCAACTTTTCCAATATGAAAGACTTGTTTTTGTGGAAACCAATAAAGGTAGGCAACAATTTCACAGCCAATGGGGAATTTGAAAACAGCCTTTCTCCCCTGCCCCAAACTTATGATTTTAACGGTAAAACCGGTAATGTATATCAGCGCCTGGAACAACTGGCCACCACCTCACTGCTGGTTTTGCACAGGGGTATAATTGTCCATGAGCAATACAGCCAGGGAACAAAAAAGGATGATCTGAGGATATCCTGGTCAATGGCCAAATCGTTTTTGTCAGCGATGTTTGGCATCGCAATAGCAGACGGTAAAATCTCAAACCTGGATGACACGGTCACCCGCTATGTACCGGCTTTGAAACAATCCGCCTATAACGGGGTTAAAATTCTTGATGTGCTGAACATGGCAAGCGGTGTCAAATTCGATGAAGATTATCTGGAATATGATTCCGATATCAACCGCATGGGCCGTGTTCTGGCGTTAGGCGGATCAATGGATGAATTTGCCGCTTCCCTTCACGAACGCGAACGAGAAGCCGGTAGTGCACGTCAATATGTCTCAATCGATACCCATGTTCTGGCAATGGTGCTGCGTGCGGCAACCGGCAAAAGCCTGATGGATTATCTGGGTGAAAAAATCTGGTCAAAAATAGGTTCCCGCCACACCCCATATTACCTGACCGATGGCTACGGTGTTGCCTTTGCCCTGGGCGGGCTGAATCTGACAACACGAGATTATGCCCGCTTTGGGCAGTTATTTTTAAATAATGGCAAATCGGTCGGCCAACAGGTTGTACCGGCAGAATGGGTCAACCAGTCAACCATGGTCAGTGCCCCACCATCAGCTGATCCCGCCGATATCATGCGATACGGCTATCAATGGTGGATACCGCCAAAGTCAGATGGCGAATATTTTGCCGTGGGTATTTACGGCCAATATATCTATATCGACCCGAAAGCTGATGTTATTGTCGTGAAAACCGCAGCCAACCGGCAGTTCCGCAATGACGGGCAATCAGGGAAATCCATCAAACTTGAGAATATCGCAATTTTTCGTTCTATCGCCCGGCATTATTCACAGTTGTGACGGGAAACCAGAAATGGCTTCAATAATCAGCATCAACCGAGACCGCAATACGGTTGTGAGGATCAAATTTGATAATTTCGCAATTGGCTGGTTGAATACCGGTAGTTGCCTGAATAAAATTCCCGTGGCTGACTATGGCAATTGAACGGCTGTCGTCAATACCGATATCGGATGTATGGCTCTTGTGCAAAAGCTCACTATTGGCCCGCAGGTGAGTGACAAAATGCTCTGCGCGCTCACGCAGGACATAATCGGGCTCGACAGCAATGCCACGCAAATCTTTTTCACCATCATGCCACCAGCAATCATCCAGATGAGTAAAATCAAGATGCGGATAGGTCTGCCCAAGTTTTTCGGGATGGGTTCCCACATCGCATGAATTGCTCAATTGTTCACGTACCAGAGCGTTAACTTCCAATGGATATTGATCTCCGAATATCAACGAGGCAGTCTGCAATGTACGGGTAAATGGTGAGACAATGACTTTGGTAATATTCAGCCGATCAATAATTTTCCCGGTTCTGCTCGCCTGGCTTTTACCCAAATCGGAGAGTTCCGCATCAAAAATCATCGGATCGGGTTTAAGTGTGTCAAATACAGCATTGAATTTCGATTGGGCGTGGCGAATAAAATAAATCGCTATTTGGGAATCAGTCATGGGGTTGTCCAGATTATGCAGAGATTAGATTATTTTGAGTGGCAATTTCAAATATCACAGGTACAAATCACAATAAAACAGAAAACAAAATCATACTTCCACATGCAAGCCAAATCCGGAAACGAGCCTGACAGAAGCTGGAGGCGGATTGTTGGAGGTGAATTTGGCAATGTCCGCCTTTCCATCAGATTTAATGCTTGAAGTTGGAACTGATTTGTCTTCAACTCTGCCGCGCGCAAGCAGGCGCTTTGCCTGTCGGGCAATCGGTTCAGCCGGATCAAGCCAGTCTACTGGCCATGGCGCAACCTTTCTGAACTGGTTAGTCAAAAACGGATAATGAGTGCAGGCTAACACGACAATATCCGTGCGCGCGCCATCCTGTTCAAAAAAACAAGGCGCAATCTGCCGACACACGATATCCAGATCAACCTCGCCGCCCGTCAGGTGGGCTTCGGCAATTTTTGCCAGGCTTTCGGACCCGACAAGCCGCACATGTACTTCATCGGCAAATTCAGCAATCAGGTTTCTTGTATATTGGCGTTTGACCGTGCCTTGCGTCGCAAGCACTGAAATCAGACGCGATGACGTTTGTTCTGCTGCCGGCTTGATCGCCGGAACCGTGCCGACGAAGGGAATATCAAAACGCGAACGCAACTCTTCCAAAACTAGCGTCGATGCGGTATTGCAAGCAAGAATAACCAGATCCGGTGTTGAGATTTCAATGGCCCTGGTTATCACCTGCAAAATGCGAATGATCAGTTTGTCCTGATCCCAACCGCCATAGGGAAAAGCGGCATCATCGGCCAGGTAGACAATATCGGACAAGGGAAGTACCGCACGTACCTCGCGCAGAATCGACAGGCCACCAAGGCCGGAATCAAATACCAGAATAGTCATGGTTGATTCCCTTCCCCGTTGACGGTTATTGGCGGCAATTTCAATTTAACCTCGCCCCGCAAAACCAGTTTGCCCCGGTCATCGAATGTAAACAAAAGTCTTTTTCTGGCAAATATTCTGGCATAAAGCCAAACGAAGCTGCCGCCAAACACAATTCCTGCCAGAACATCCGAAGGATAATGCACTCCCAATACTGGCCTTGAGATGGCTACCAGAATCCCGGCTGTAATAAAAAACCATCGCCAACGGGGAAACAACAGTACCAGGGTTATGGCAATTGCTCCCCCGGTAGTGGCGTGACCCGAGGGGAAACTGGCGAATTGATAATGATGTTCAAACGGCATGGAGAGCCAGATATGGGATTCTGGGGTATATTGCGGCCTTGCCCGTCCTATCAGATTTTTCAATAAGTTGCCCAACAGTCCGGAAAACACAATTGCCGAAAAAGTGAAATAGGCGTTCAGAAACAACCGATGCCAAACCAGGTTTTTATGTCCTCTGAACCGTCTGGCATTAAACAAGGACAACAATACGAGTATGGTTCCGGTAATTGCCAAAATCCAGTTTACCTTGCCCAAAAGGGTAATCGTGCTGAAAATCTGCGGATATTGACGCTCGGGCTGCCTGATCCATTCAAGCACAATCGGGTCGGCAAAAAAATAGAGACCAGCAATTGCCAACGCATACAAAGCCAGGCAAAATACTACAACCGGATAATCCGGTAAAACTCCAAAACGGCGATCCACGCGTCTGGCATTTACAAAACGAAAATACTCAACAATATCCAGGAACCAGATTTTGGTTGATGAATATAACGATAAAGCCATGGATGTTTCTTTTGCAACTTCAATTGATGGTATGACAGATTATCACGCCACTTTAGATCACAACAGATTTAAGGCAGCAATTGAATTTCGATACATTATAATAACAAAACAAAACAAAATAATAACAAAACAAAACAAACAATATTCTTGGAGCCTGACCAGAGAATCCTCAAGACTTTGAGTTTCAAGATACAAAAAACACCGCAAAAATGTTGTCGTAGTTGCGACAAAGCAATGTGAAAAGTGCAGACTTGAATTTCAGTTACCGGCAACTGACTGTTATTTTCATCTGCACCGTTTTCAATTCCGGTGTCTGTTCAGGTAATTTGTCATTAGCCCATTGAAACAACGCGATTTAATCATGCTGTGTTCAATTGCACATCCTCCCTTGCCGTTTTCCCCTATATTTTAATCATCGCAAACAACGAACTACAGATCATTGCTTCCAGCAAGATTGAAACCAACGGATCTTAAAATCTTTGAGAGGATGAATTGAGATGACCCATATGTCCAAAACA
>JAAEMP010000099.1 GCA_024225445.1 Hyphomicrobiales bacterium
CACTAGTTCCATTTTTTCCTCAGTGTTAATGTTAATGTGTTTTACATTAACATAGATAATAACACGACACGGTTTTGTCAAGAATGCAAGATCGGAATTTATTTAACGCTCAATCCCGAGGCCATCGAGATAGATAAGTATACCGGCTTCGAGCAGGTCTTCGGGCTGCATTGGCAGTGAACGGCGAGCCGCATCACCCCTGGCGAACAGAGAGGCAACACCGTGAGCCTGGGACCACAGATGTAATGCCACCATCAGTGAGGGTGGCCTTTTGTCTTCTTGAATGGATTCACAAACCAGGTCTGCTGCCTTGCGAATAATCTCAAACGCACCATCTGCGGCTCTTTTTAATTCACGTTCAGAATCAGGAGCAACACCGGATTCAAACATTGCATTGTAAAGGGCCGCATCACTGCTGGCGAATTTCAGATAGGCAGATCCAACCGCATTGAGTGCGGAAAGCGCATCTGGTCGCCCTTTATTCCAGGCTTTGTTGAGCAATTTTGCAAATCGGTTAAAGCCTCTTCTGGCCACTTCCACGACCAGTTCATCACGATCTCTGAAATGCCTGTAAGGCGCAGCAGGACTAACCCCGGCCTCACGCGCGGCCTCGGCAAATGTAAAGCCGTCCGGCCCTTTTTTTGCGATCAGCGCCAGAGCAGCATCAATCAACGCTTCACGCAAATTACCATGATGGTAGCCGCGTTCTCCGCGATTTTCTTTATGACGTTTCCAGCTCATAGAGTGTGGCAGTTCCAAATATACCGTCGCAATTATTTAACATTGATGACTTCAGATGAGATTCGATTTTTACGAAAATCTGCTTGAGATTCGCAATATATCAAAACAAGCTGAAGTTATCGATGTCGATTGTATATAGTGATTTCAGAAAAAAATATCGAAAAAAGCAAACTTTGGCACGAATTGAATCTGCCAATTGACCTCGCCGCAAGGTTGCTTGAAATGATTGTCCCGAGTCTTTTGATGATGATTCGATCTGAAACAAAAACGGTCAGATTTGATGATCAGGATAACATCCATGCGGTATAATTTTGAATTATGTCAGATGCAAGAAACTTGTTTATATGCAAACGCATAACGGACTTGTTGAAATCCTGGTTCAACAAGTCCGTTATTACCGGTGTAAAGGGAGGAGTGCAAAATACAGGTTTATTCTGTACTGTATTCTTTCAATTTCATATTAAACATCGTTGCAACAGATGACCCAAGTTTTGAGATATCGCCCAAATTGGCGGTCTTGGCACCCTGCTCCAATATTTCCATATAGGCATTCGGATTAATCATCTGGGCATAATGATCTACATTGGCCAAATGCATATAGGCGCCTGGCTGCATCCAGTAGGCATATGTCTGCGGATCAAGCAATACATCATAGGACTTGGCATCCAGCCACTTCTGCCAAACTTTAACATCCATCATGCTGGAATAAGTTTCAACTTTCATAAACTGTGCCCAGGTTTGCGGGTTGGTCATGGCTCCATGAATTCTGGAGTGCTTTTTTGGATTTGGAATGCTCATCCAGAATTCAGGATCAGCAAAATTAAGGGTAATTGTATCGCCATGCTTTTGTTCACTTCCGTCCCACCAAGTGCTGGAATCCAGCGGGTTGGCGATACGAATCCCGGCTATTTGCCAGCCTTTTGAGGTAATTTTTGAATTGGTGTCTTCAGCATTTGCCGAATTATTTACAAGAAAAAATGCAGCACCAAGACCGAGGGCCAGGGTAAATCTGTTGATTTTCGTAATCTTTTTCATTTTTGCAATCCTATCTGTTGAAAACAAATTCCGGTACAAAATTTCCTGCATTGGAAAAAACGGCCAGAGAATTTCCATATTGCCGATCAATTTGCGATCACAATCATTACAAATTCACTTATCTGAATATATGCATACAAATTCATTGTCAATCTGCAATGTTCACTTTTTACGATTCGTGCTCAACTTTTATTCTTTGACAGGCCATCAAATATATAAATATTTTGTATTTACATATTCTAATAGTGGAATATAATAGCGTGTGAGGGAGAGTACTCACCAACAGCAAAATTTCTGGAGAAGTGGCCCGTTTGCTTCGATTAGAATTCACCGGCAAGAATCCAATTGTGGACAAATGTTGAATTTGGAAAATTGCAAATATTTCGGGAATCCATCGGCGAATTGCTGCACAACAAATGCACTTAAAAAAATCTTCCCCAACCCGGGAAATCATCGGCCTGAACGCTGGCCAGGTTAAAGGAAAATTCCATGAAAGTTACAACTCTTAAGAAACTCGCACTGGTCGCAACCACAGCACTGGTTTTTTGTGGCCCTGTGGAATCTGCTTTCTCCCCGGCCAGAGCACAAATCGCAGATATTGCTTCCAGTTTTACCAATCCAGCTTTCACCAAGGGTTTTGCCTCGATGATGGACCCGGCAATGATGGCCAACTGGATGAAAATCATGGCTAATCCGGCGATGATGGAAGCCATGATGAGTATGGCCAATCCTGAATTGATGACTTCGTTCATGACTATCATGACTAATCCGGATTTCATGAAATCGATGATGAATTTTGGTAATCCAAAAATGATTGAAGGCTGGATGGGAATGATGAGTGATCCGAAAATGATGGAAGCCATGATGAAAATGGCTGATCCAAAAATGATGGAATCCTTCATGAAAATCATGATGGATCCGGCAATGATCGATTCAATGATGAAAATGGTCTCTCCGGAAATGATGAATGCATGGATGGGAATGATGACCAATCCGGACATGATGAATTCGATGATGAAAATGATGGATCCAAAAATGATGGAGGGTTGGATGAAAATAATGACCGACCCTAAAATGATGCAGTCAATGTTCAAAATGGTATCGCCAGAAATGATGAATCAGTGGATGGGAATCATGACCGATCCAAAAATGATGGATGCCATGATGAAGATGATGGACCCGCAAATGATGATGAGCATGATGTTCTCAATGATGTCGATTATAAATACTATGCCCAGTGCGATGGAAAGCATGACGCCAAAGACTGAAAAAACACCGGAAACAAAGAAGGATGATGAATAAATATCAGTCAGACAACCGGTAGACAGCAAAAAACACACAGTCAAGTAAACTGCTTGTGCCATCGAATTTTAGGGTGAAGACAGATGAAATTATACAAATTTTTAGTCGCTATCACAACAATTTTGGCCATTTCAACCAGTGCGTTGAATGCTCAGGAAACTGAAGAGGAGATTCTGAAGTTTAATGAGAAGTCCTATATGGAAGAGGCACCCATCAAGAAGCGCGTACCCTTAGGTGAGATTGGACATATTCCAACCCGCCCAAAGGAGGATTACAAGAAAAATACCATGCTGGAGCCAATGTCAGCAACGGCGAAAATGCGCTTCATGCAAACCACCATGGCAACCATGCCCTTCAGTCTGCGAGACTTGATAAGTATGATGGTGGCCAAGAAAAAAGCTTTACCCGGCCTTAGTTTCGATGAAGTAATTGAATCTCTGAAATCCAAAGCGCTGGATCTGAACATGCGGCCCACCGGCCATAATACGCCTTACAAAATCCTTCGCCAGACTTTTGATCCTGAAAGCCCCCGGGTGGAATTTCTGAGCTTTTGTGATCTGATCACAATGCGTCTGATTCTAGATTATTCGCTTGAGATGTCTGCATTTTTACCCTGCCGAATCGGCGTAGTTGAAGATGAGAACAAACAGATATGGCTGACGACACTTGATTTTGACATACGCTGGCTGGACACTTCCCCCAACCCTAACAGGATTAGTGATGATTTACGTGAACGTGCAATCAGGGTTCGGGAAAACATCGAGAAAATAATGGATGCGGCAGCCACCGGTGATTTTTAACAGGTTAACCAAACTAGTGCAGGAGAGCGTAAATGGCTATCCTCCCTGCAATTTTGGCAGAATAAACACTTCTGCATTTTCAGGAAGGGAGACAAATAACGAATCGCGGTAGATTTGGCCATCCACCGCCACTGAAACATTGTCCTCCAATTCTGATTCCAGGCCCGGATATTCCGCGATCAACCGCAGGAATACTTTGTGAATTGTCGTGGCAGCAAACTCGAACTCGGAGTTTCCATCAGCAAGATCGCGCAGACCGCCCCATAAAATCACCTTAACCATCAGACCTGCTTATTATTTTTCTCTATTGCCTTCAACAATACCGGAGGTGCCATCGGGATTTGAGTCATTCTTACTCCAGTGGCAGAACAGATTGCGTTTGCAACCGTTGCAAGAGGAGGCACGATTGAAGTTTCACCAACGCCACGCACGCCATAGGGGTGCCCCTTATTGGGTATTTCGATAATCTTGGCCTCAATCATGGGCAAGTCTGAGCAAACCGGCATGCGATAATCAAGAAATCCCGGATTTTGCATGATCCCGTCATCACCATAAACATAACCTTCATTCAGTGCCCAGCCAATACCTTGCGCCGCACCTCCCTGATATTGTCCCTCGACATAAGCTGGGTGAATTGCCTTGCCAGCATCCTGCACCACGGTGTAACGGCATATATCGGTACGACCGGTTTCTTCATCCACTTTAACATCGGCAATATGAACGGCAAAGCTGACGCCTGCACCTTCAGCATTGACTTCGTGATGGCCAGCAATTGGTCCACCAGTCTTGGGGGATTTTCTGGCAATTTCAGCAATGCACATCGGCTCGAAATCTCCGGCATTGGATCCGCATGGCCTGGCACATCCGTCAACCCATTCAACCGCCTCTTCGGGAATGTCCCAGGTTTTAGCAGCACGTGCACACATATCCCTGATTGCTCCACGGGCAGCGCGAATAATAGCCAGGCCGTTGGCAAAGGTTGTCCGGCTACCATCAGTAGTATCATTGAAACCCAGCGAACTGGTGTCCGCGATGATGGTACGTACATTGTCATAGGGAATACCCAGTTCCTCGGCCGCCATCTGGCACATGGCGGCGCGAGAACCGCCAATATCCGGGCGCCCGACTGAGACGGTTACCGTTCCATCGAAGTTGACATTCAGGCTGACGGAGGTCAATCCGCCAAAGTTAAACCAGAATCCAACCGCCATTCCACGCGCCTGGCCCTTGGCCAATGTTGCCTGATAATGGGGGTGATCGCGCGCAGTTTCCAATGTCTGGATGAGACCAATTTGGTCAAATACAGGGCCATAGGAAGATCTGTCTCCTTCTTTTGCCGCGTTCATCAGGCGAAACTCAATCGGGTCCAGTTCGAGTTCAACCGCAAGTTCATCAATAACGCTTTCAACAGCAAAATTAACAATTGGTGCGCCAGGCGCACGGTAAGAGGCTTGCATCGGCCGGTTTGTCAGCACTTCATTGGCGGTAGCACGGACATTTTCAAGGGAATAACAGGCATAAGCACACATGGCACCCAGCATCGCGATGAAGCCACCAAAAGCACCGCTCTGGTAATTAAGATGCGCATCTGCAGCGATGATGCGCCCGTCTTTCCTAACTCCGATTTTTACCCGCATGGAAGAGCTGGAGGTGGGCCCGGTCGAGCGGAACACTTCCGAGCGGCTCATTACCATCTTCACCGGTCGGCCGGCTTTGCGAGAAAGCGCCAAAGCCAGAGGCTCCAGATAAACCACGGTCTTACCGCCAAATCCACCGCCGATTTCAGAGGCGGTTACCCGCAGACGGGAAACTGCGATATCAAGCAAAGCAGCACAGGTATCGCGTACCAGGAAATGACCCTGGGTCGTACACCATATTTCCGAATTGCCATCTTCACTATAAGTTGCCAGACAGGCATGAGGTTCGATATAGCCCTGATGAGTTGCCTCTGTAGTGAACTCTCTCTCCAGTATAATATCAGCCTGGCTAAAACCCTCATCCAGATTGCCGTGACCAAATTCTGACCAAGTCGCAATATTTGACGGCTTTGAGGGTTTGGGATCAATTCCACTGGTAAAATTGTCTTCATGCAACAAGGGCGCATCTTCAGCCATCGCTGCATCGACATCGGTGACGTGGGGAAGAATTTCATATTCCACATCAATCAGCTTTATTGCTTTTCGTGCAATTGCAACGTCAACGGCAGCGACAGCAGCAATCGCATGGCCCTCGTACAAAGCTTTGTTATGGGCCATGACATTATGCAGCGTCGCCTGGTGCATTGCGGGCACATCACCAAAATCATCAGAAGTCAGTACGGCTTTAACACCCGATAAAGCCAGTGCCCTGGTGGTATCAATCGACAAAATTTTCGCATGGGGATGCGGGCTGCGCAACACTTTGCCAATCAGCATTCCCGGTGCATGAATGTCAGCACCAAAACGCGCGCGTCCGGTTACCTTGTCAACTCCATCCGGTCGATTTGGCCTGGTGCCGACTACTTTAAATCCGTCTACTTTTTCAAGTCTGTCGATGTCAGCCACGCGCTTGCCCCCTCATTTCCTCTGCTGTATGGAGAACAGCACGCACAATTTTGTCATAGCCGGTGCATCGGCACAGATTGCCTGCCAACCAGTATCTGATTTCTGTCTCGGTTGGATCCGGATTTTTATCCAGAAGTGCTTTAGCAGCAACCAGAAATCCAGGTGTACAAAAACCGCATTGCAGAGCTGCAAATTTGATGAAGTTGCGCTGCAGCGGGTGCAGGTTGCCACCATCCGCCATTCCTTCGATGGTATTTACTTCCTGGCCTTCAACTTCAGCTCCAAGCACCAGACATGAACTGACAACCCTGTCTCCAAGCATAACGGAACAGGCACCGCAATCACCAGATGCACAACCTTCCTTACTGCCGGTCAACCCGATACGATCCCGCAATACTTCAAGCAGGGTTTCATCGGGACGGCATAGAAATTCATATGTGTCACCGTTTATTTTTGTAGAAACTTGAATATTCGCCATGATTATCCCCTGGCCCGTTCGGCCGCAATTTTTGCAACACGCTTTGCCAACACACCGGCAACTCTGGTGCGAAACTCGACAGTGCCACGCTTGTCATTGATTGGCTTGCAGGCGGCGCTTACAGCGCGAGCCAGATTATCCAAAGCCGCGTCGTCAATATGGGTTCCAATCAGTGTGTCACCTGCTTCTTCAACAAGCAATACTGTTTCAGCTACGGCACCAAGTGCTACCCGAGCGGCGGTGCAAACCCCTGATGCATCCATTGTCAAGTTAATGCCGACACCCACGACCGCAATATCCATTTCAGTTCTGGGAATAAATCTAAGATAGGCATCACCAGAGCGTTCGGGTCGAGGGGGCAGAAAAATGGAATGCACGAATTCGTCGGCGCCAATGCTGGTCTTTCCTGGACCAACCGGAATCTTTTCAACCGCCACGTCGCGTGAACCATCAGTTCCGATGATCCGGACGACGGCTCCGGCGGCGACCATAGCAGGAACACTGTCAGCTGCAGGAGAGCCATTGCACAAATTACCTGCAATGGTTGCCCTTCCCTGAACCTGGGTTGAGCCAATCAATCCGGCGGCTTCTACACATCCGGGCCATAAGTCGCGAACCCCGTCATGTTCCGTCATTTCAGCGCAAGATACAGCGGCTCCAATACGAAACCCGCCATTTTCATTGGTAATTCCACGGATTTCACCGATGCGCTTGATGTCGACAATCAGGTCGGGTTCAATTTGCTCTGCATTTAACTGTACAATAGTATCGGTACCACCAGCCAGAATCCGGGTCGAACCCGATGCCTCTGATAATAATCTGACAGCACCCTCTATTGTCGTAGGCGCTAGATATTTCATACATTCAATCCATCTTTAGTTGTTGCCAATCCTTCAATGAGGAGAACTTTTTGTCAACAATAATTCTACCGCTCTTCTCATACAAGGAATCCAGATATACGGGCAACAGATATTTCAATCAAACCACCGACTGTAAAGTTTTTATCGGGTAGTTTAATGTCGTATTCCGGTTGATTTTTAACAATTGATCTATTTGAAATTGGAAGCCAGCATAGGATATGCTTGATAAGAAACAGAGCGATGTCATGATCCATATCTTGAATTGATATCATCGATCGTCGCCAATACCAGGTTACCCTTTTTTTGAAGATTGCTGATTTCCGTGTCAGCCCATTCCTGCGCACAATTCATCAAAAGTGAACTGTGTTGCCAATCCATGAAGCCGACCTCTTCGGGCAATTTTGGGATCAGCAGAATACCTTCATCATCAAGTTGTGCACGAAAGTCCTGCCTGTTTGCGAGCAAAACACGAATCAGGAATTCATTCGAAAATGGTGTTTTACGCAACTTGTCACGACCTTTCCTTCCCATTGCCATACTGACCAGTCCCAGCCGCGATGGTATTTTTCAGGGTGCAAATTTGATAAAATTGTTTCGATCAGGATATATATCGAAGCAAAATTCTGAATGAGGACTGGCAAATCTGATTTTGATTGATGTTATGCCCAAGGCAATTGATATTAATTCAGGGATCATGGTATCTCTGGGTCAAGGAAATATTTGCAAAAAAAGAGACATTGATGACTTATGTGTTTGATGCCCCATCTGTTCCTGCGCTACCCATAAGGGGTAGTGATAAACTTTATCCTGTACACCGGATTTATTGCGTGGGTCGCAACTATGCTGATCATGCTAGAGAGATGGGCCATGATCCTGACCGTGAACCACCGTTTTTCTTTCAAAAAAATCCCGATACAATTGTGCAATCAGGCGGTGATTTCCCCTATCCAGACAAATCCGAGAATGTGCACTATGAAATGGAGTTGGTCGTGGCACTTGGTAAGGGAGGCAAGGATATCTCCAGGAATCAGGCACTTGACCACGTTTTTGGCTACGCTGCCGGCCTGGATATGACCCGGCGGGATCTGCAGGGTGCGGCCAAGAAAACGGGACGTCCATGGGAAATTGGCAAGGCGTTTGATTTTTCCGCGCCCTGCAGCGAAATCGTTCCAGCCGTCAATATCGGGCATCCGTCCAAAGGACGCCTGTGGATTGAAGTCAACGGAGAAATTCGCCAGGACAGCAATATTGATCAGTTAATCTGGGATATTCCCGAGACTATCTCCTACCTGTCCGGCCTGTTTACACTTTCGGCTGGAGACCTGATCTATACCGGCACTCCAGCCGGTGTTGGTGCAATCGTTCGCGGAGATCAAATAAAAGGTGGCGTTGAAGGTATTGGTGAAATCCGCATATCTGTAACCTGATTCATGTCGAAAGTGGATGTTATCCCCATTCGCACACTAGGTCCGCAAATCATCATGCGTATCGGTTGAAGACGCTTTTCCAGGGAACTGGAGTTATCATTTCAACTTGTGGAAAACTGAGGCTATTCTTCCATGTTCCTCACTATAATCTCAATGGTCTTTTCGCATTTTATTGAACGGATTGTCTGGGTGATTTCCGTATACGGAACGGTAGGTATCCTGACGGTAGCCGTAGCCTTCCAGAACAATTATCAACACAAATGCACCAGCCAGGATAAAAACCAGAACAACCGCGATCACCGGCATCCAGAACTGCATCAGACCAGTGGCAACAGCTCCTAACGCCAGGAGGATAGCAAAGTATCCACCGGTTTTGTGATAGGCCTCAAACCATCGTCTCCTGGTAGTCATATCATAGTGATCGCCGCGCCACGTGGCCGGATCATCGGGATCTGAATTGATGTGGTTCCTGCCGCCATGGGAACCTCTTTGCCAGGCTGAAACAATCTGCAAAGCGCCAACAAGAACGGTGCCAATGCCAAAATATGAGTGGAGCGAGCCGCTAAAACCGTTGCTGACAAATATAGCAATTGCTGTTGCGATAATGGAAAGCGCGATGGCCGTATAGAGGCTCCACGTGTGCAATCCCCAAAAGATAAACAACGGATCAAATTTTCCTACTCCCCTTGGAATTCCCCAAAGTGTCGGTTTTGGTTTTAGAAAACGGATGGCCATAATCCCGAGTGGCACCAGTACGAACCAGGTCACGAACATCAAATAGGCGTGAAGATCCCAATGGATTTTGAATGTGCGATCCAGAAACCCCACGTAAAACTCGGTAGGTAACTCACTCATCCTGCATTGTTCCTGTTTATCGGTCTGTGATTCAGTGCGTCCATGTTGTCAATTTGGGTGCAGGTAGGGAATTAATCTTCCTGAGATGCCCGATCAACTCCCGGCCTGCATATCATCGGGCCATTCATCCATCTGCAAGATATAAAGACCCGCATTAAAATCAGTGCAGTAAATCAAACCTTTTTCATCAACAAAGACATCCGTGGTATCGACTATCTGTGGACGATTTGGCCGATGATCCATCATTTTTAGTGGCGCGGGGGGAACCAGGGCAGCAATCTCCGTGGGCCTGAAAGGATCGCTGATATCATAGACCCTCATTCCGGCATTTTGATAGGTAACAAAGATTATATTGGAACTCTGGAAACTTTCCGGCCGGTTTTCATGGATATTATGCGGGCCGAACTGGCCACCTTTCTTTGCATAATCAATCTCATCTGGAATTGGCAGTGTTGAAATGCTAATCGGGTTTTCGGGATGGGTGATGTCAAAAATCCAGTTACGCTTGATTCCATCTTCAAGGTCATCAAAAACCGACTCTTCAACCACAACCAGAAGATTGCGATCAGGCAGAGGCAGCGTATTATGGGTACCGCCGGCAAAGGGAGGAGCAAAATTGCGATGGGCCAGAATTTTCGGATTAAACCGGTCACTCACATCCATTGTGGTCACACCGCCATCACGCCATGCACCGCAGGCAAGGTCACCTTTGATAATTGCATGGTGCAAGGCGTATCGATACCTGGGGTCCCAATCGGGTTTCTCACCCGCCGCAATGTTCATACCGGGCAACCACAACCGGCTGACCGGTTTTGGATTGGTGGGGTCTGACATATCGACGATTATGAAAATATCATCGGAAAAACCCGGAGGCAGGGCTGAAACGTAGGCCCACTGGCCACCGGTATACCAGATGCGATGCAACCCCAGGCCTGGAAGTTCCATAAAACCGATTTCGCGTGGATTAGCGCGATCCCTGATATCGTAAACCCGCATACCGGCAGAATGACTTTGTGCAGCACTGGAGACGTCAATCTTGTCACCAATCGAACCAGAGTAATAATCTCCCGTTTCCACCCCGTCATCGCGCAACATATCCCTCATGTTGACAACAAGAAGCAGGTCACCGTTGGTTTGCAGATGCTGACTCCAGGTACCAGGTGGCTGTGGAATATGCTTGACGAAAACCGGATTGGTCGGATCACGCACATCGATGACAGAAAATCCACCGGAGAAAAGATGACCGATATAGGCATAACCACCCGAAACCATCACCTGCACCCCATCACTTCTGCCCCCCTGGTCGCTATGACCCAGAATGCGCATATTACGGGCGAAATCCGGTTTCATGACATCATGTTCTGGCATTATTCAACTCCTCAAAATTTTCATTCAAATATTTTTCACCTGTTTTTTGCGTCAGGATTGATAAAGAATGATTTTTTGCGATCAAAGTTATCCCGCCGTATACCCACCATCGGCATAGAGAATATGCCCGGTATAGAAATCGGACGCCGCCGAAGACAGGAATAATAACGGCCCGGCCAGATCTTCCGGCTCTCCCAAGCGTCCTTTGGGTAATCTGGCATAAAATCCCTCGCGCACTTTCCTGGCTTCATCCGTATCTGCAAACATCCAGGCAGTAAGTGGAGAACGAAATACCGTTGGCGCAATCGCATTGACGGTAATACCATTGCCACCCAGTTCGCAGCCAAGCGCCTTTGTTAACCCGTCAATCGCCGATTTTGATGCACAATAGGCAGTATATCCGGCCGGATGACCCAGCAATCCACGAGCTGAAGACACAAGGACGATTTTGCCGCCGTCATCCTGCTTTTTCATCTGTTTTGTTGCAGCTCTTGACAGCAGCCAGGACTGGGTAACATTGGCATCCATGACATCGAGAAAAGTTTCGGGTTCCATCTCGTCGATTTTTGCAACCCGGTTGATGCCTGAAGCAACAACCAGAATATCCAATTGGCCAAAAGCATCCACAGCCTCGCGCACTATCACCCCGCAGATACCCTCCGTGGTTGGTCTTGCATTGACCAGTTTCACCTGTGCTCCAAGCGCCTCACACTCCTCACCAATGACATCAAGGGCTTCAGCGTTTCCGGCAGTCAAAACTACCTTGCAACCGGCACCTGCGAGCGTTTTTGCAGCAACGTTGCCAAAGGCACCTGAGGCACCGGCGACAATGGCCACCTTGTCTTTGAGATCGAACATGGAATACGGGTTAGCAAAAATGCTCATATCTTTTCCTTTGTTTTGGTTTTTAGGAGTCCGGGAATTTGTCAGGAATAATCATGGTCATGATCGTGGTATCCACGTCTTGGTATCGCCAAAAGTATTTGCCCAATTGCGCGCTATCAATCTGGTCAGTTTGCATTGTACCCACTCTCCCCCGACATCGGTGCCTGCTGCCATGCGGCCAGGGAGGTTTAAAAAGACCTTTTCACACAAGAGCGCTGAGGCTCGCATTCTTTCAACACAAATCCACATCAAGTTAATTTGCACTGTATCATAATGCATATGTACCGTGATGCGGTCAACACCGAACTGTCGGATGCTGGCAGCGAATACATACCAGGCTATCATACCAAAGCGAAATTGCCTTTATTCCTCTTCAAATTTCACACGATGGGTGATCGGGAAAAGTTCGATGCCGTAGCGGGATTTTACATAACCCCAGACTCCTTTGGGTGCGAACAACATTATTGCAATAGCTACCAGACCCAAGATCATCAAATAAATTGTGCCAAGATCAGCCAGGGTTTCACGCAACACAAAGAAGATCAGCGTTCCAATGATCGGACCTTCCAGGGTTCCGATACCGCCAATCACAACCATGAAGATCACGAATGCTGTCCAGTCGTTGACACTAAATGCCGCATCAGGCGTGATACGAATCTTTTGCAGAAAAATCAGTGCCCCAATGGCTGATGTTAGCCCCGCTGTCAGTACGTAGACGATGAACTTGGTTTGCCAAATCTCCACACCAAGCGAACCCGCTGCAAGTTCATTATCGCGAATTGCAGTCAGTGCCAGTCCCTTGCGCGAGCGAAGCACAAATACTGTGGTGATTATCACCAGGATTGCCAGAGCCAATGCGGTCCAGTAAACAACACTTTCCCGGGTTGCACGACTACTGGCAATGGATTTGACGACCGACACCGGCAGGCTGGTTCCCGACCCGCCGCCTAAAGCGGAAATTTGCGAAGCCAAAAGCCGGAATATTTCGGCAACCACCCATGTACCAATGGCAAAATATGCCCCACGCAAGCGAAAAATCAGGGCAGCAACGGGAACCGCAACCAACACGCCCAGAATTGCAATTATTGGTAGTGCAAACAGCGGAGATACGCCCCAGAATATTGCCAGCCCAAACAGGACATACCCGCCGAACCCGACAAATGCCTGCTGTCCAACTGATACCAGACCGGCATATCCGGCCAGCAAATTCCACAGACAGGCAAGAGAGAGATAGAGAAATATTTCGCTGAACAGGCGCATATCGGCTCGCCCGGCCCACCAGGGTGCCGCGATCAAAATTACCACTGCACATCCTGCAATAATTGCAAATGCCCGACTGCTGCGCGAGCTTCGTGTGACGCGCGCACTCAATGTTCCACCCTCGGAAACAGACCACGCGGTCGGATTGCGAGCACCACAAGGAAGGCAAAATGCCCGGCCAGGATTTGCCAGCCTGGATTGATTTGCGCGCCGATCGCCTGGGCAACGCCCAATATCACGCCTCCGGCAAGTGTCCCCCAAAGATTGCCTAATCCGCCAATGATGACAGCTTCAAACCCAAAGATTAGCCGACCCGGACCACTTGCAGGGGTAAATGAGGTTCGCATGGCCAGAAAAATCCCGGCAACAGCGACAACAGCCATTGACAATGCCATTGCAAGGGCAAAGACATGTGCCTTGTTCAGCCCCATAAGCTGGGCAATTTCAGCATTGTCGGAAGTTGCCCGAAATGCTCGGCCTAATGCGGTTCGGTAAAAAATCCATTGCAAAGATGCAATCACGCCAATTGAAACACCGAACATCAGCAGTGGCTGAACACCAACATACAAGGGTCCCAACGCTACGTTGGCGGTACTTATCGCGCCGGCATTCAGTTTTTGCGGATCAGCGGTATAAATTTCCAGCAATCCGTTCTGCAACAAAACGGAGAGCCCAAAGGTCACCAGAAGTGGCGGCAGGATATTGTCACCCAAAGTCCGGTTCAGGATAAGGGCCTGCAGCAAATAACCGATGACAGCCATGGCCGGTACAACAATGATAATTGCTGCAAGCGGATGCAGCCCAAAAGTGGAGGTGATTGTAAGACCCAAAAATGCTGCAAGAACAATAAGATCGCCATGAGCAATGTTGACCAGGCGCATGACACCAAATATCAGGGACAGACCGGCAGCAAACAAGGCATAAAGACCGCCCAATAAAATTCCCTGCAATATTGAATTTACCCAATCCACTGGTCAAACTCCAAAATAGGCATGGAAAATCTCTTCACGGGTGATGGAGCCGGTTTCACCTTCAAGTGCGATGCGGCCCTCAGACAGGCAATAAACGCGATCGGCAACTGCCAGAGCCTTGGAAATATCCTGCTCAACCACAATCGCGCTGATGCCACCGCCGATAATGTCAGGCAGCACCTGATAAATTTGCTTGATGATAATGGGTGCCAATCCCAGGCTGATTTCATCAAACAGGATTAATTCAGGATTTGACATCAGGGCACGGCCGATTGCCGCCATTTGCTGCTGCCCTCCAGATAATGATGCTGCCGCCTGGTGGCGTCGTTCACCCAACACTGGAAACAGTTCATAGACACGAGACAAATTCCATACGCCACTACGCCCGCTGCGACCACCAATTATCAGATTTTCCTCAACATTGAGCGAAGCAAACAGCTGACGACCCTCCGGCACCATGGCGATACCAAGAGCCGCAATCTGATCAGCTCGCAGATGGCCAATATCCTGTCCTTTCCAGCGAACCATGCCTGGTGAAGACGGCAACAACCCGGTAATTGCCCGCATTGAAGTAGTTTTACCCGCCCCGTTGGCTCCAATCACTGCAATTACCTGGTTCTCCAGAACCGTCATATCCAGGCCGAACAATGCCTGGAAATCCTCATAGAATGCCGTCAGATTTCGCGCTTCAAGCATCAGCATCCAATCCCATGTAAATCTCGCGCACCTGACGGCTGTTCATAATGGGTTTTGGTTTGCCATCGGCAATCATTTGACCAAAATCAATAACGATCAACCGGTCAACAACTGCCAGAAGCGCATGCACGATGTGCTCAATCCAGATGATTGTAATGCCACTGGATTTAATGTCATTTATTGTGGCAACAAGCGATTGGCACTCATTTTCGGTAAGGCCCCCGGCAATTTCATCCAACAGTAGAAGTTTGGGATTTGCCGCTAGTGCGCGAGCCAGTTCAAGCCGTTTTCTTTCCAGAAGTGTGAGCGCGCCCGCCAGGTCATTGGCACGTGAAACAAGCCCGGTTTGAGTCAATATTTCGAGACAGACGGTTTCCGCTTCGCGTTGCGTCAGCCCAGCACCCTGGGTGGCTCCAACCAGAACGTTTTCAAAAACACTCATTGCGGTAAAAGGCTGCGGAATTTGAAATGAACGGGCAATGCCAGCCCTGCATCGGGTAGCGGAATTATTGGTGGAAACGTCAATGCCCTGGTACTTGATGCTCCCCGAATCCGCCCGAAGCGTTCCGGTAATCAGGTTAAACAGAGAGGTTTTTCCAGCTCCATTTGGTCCGATAATGCCCAGAGATTGCCCCATGGGCACATCAAAGCTTATCGCGTCAGCAACCTTGACGGTGCCGAAAGATTTGCACAAACTGGAAATTGACAATACTGCGTTCATAATATTCCGGGCACTTGTCCACGCTGAGCGAGGGACAAGTACCTTGGTGGTTTATGACAGGAGATTGAGTTCACCACCAATCGGAATTTGCGGTGCATTGGCGTTCGAGGTTATCACCAGTTCAAATCTGTCGTCCCGCTTTTGCCATTGCCCTGCTACCAGAGGTGTCTTGGTGACATTTTTTACCGGTCCCTTTGACCAGTCAACACTACCAACAATGGTAGAAAGACTGGTCGAGGCGATTGCTGCAGTAATTGCTGCCGGATCATCCAGGTCAGCTGCACGCGCAACAACATCACGAACCACCTCAAAGAGCGCATGTTTAAACCCGATAGGTTGGGTCCAGGGACGTCCGGTGGCAGAAGAATAGCCATCCGCCAGTGCTTTGGCACTGTCACCGGTCAATGAGGATTTGAAGGGGTGATTTGGCGTCCACCAGATTTCTGAGGTCAGGCCATCGCCACGATCACCAAGGGAATTGATTACCGATGGAAACAGTAGTGCCTTGCCAATTGTTACAATTTTCGGATGAAAATTCTGCTGAGCGGCCTGAGCCCAGAATGTGGCAAAATCCGGCGGGATCATGTTGCCGGTAACGATCTCACAACCGGCATCCTTGAAGGCAGAAATGTAACTCGAGAAATCATCAGTCAACGGTTGATAGCGGCCTGGATCAACGAGCGTGTATCCATCTGCTGCCAAAGGCTTGGGCAAACCAAGTTCGGGATGGCCCCAGGCATTGCCATCGGCATCATTTGGAAACAGGCCCGCTACGCTTTTTGAAACACCCGTTCCTCCCCACAAATCAAGGAAAGAAGCGATAACGTCCTCCAGTCCCCAGAAGAAATGGTAAGTATGTTCAAACCCCTTTGCCGGATCGCCATTGCGGCCAAAGAAATAGGGCTGCCACGGGCAATCGGTAGTGATGCAGGGCACTTCGTTTACTTCCGCCTGATCTGCCACAGGATTTGTGGTATCAGGGGTTGAAGCGGCAACAATAATGTCAACCTCTTCACGCAGGATCAAATCGGAAGCGACTTCAGCAGCGCGGTTTGGATTTGATTGGCTGTCTTTGGAGATAATCTCTATCTGGTAAGATTTGCCGTTGTTCTCAATGCCAGCGGACAAAACTGCCTGAATACCTTTCAAAACAAACTCATCGGCTTCAGCAAAACCCGCCAGCGGGCCGGTACGCGGGCTGACATGCCCAACTTTGATAACAGGATTTGCAGCATAGGCTCTGGAGCCATGCAAAATTGCCGGCGCTGCCAGTGTTGCACCAATACCACTTAACACAGTCCGTCTTGAAACCATTTTCTTCATGTCATTCTCCCTTTGGTATGGCCGTCCCCATGACCATTACTGTCTACCTTTGTTTTCGCCTGATTTGATTTTTTGAAAATATCTTTAACCCTATCTGTTGATGCTTATGTGAGCAGGTTCCCGCATCCCTTCCAAATCACCTTTCAATCAATAAATGCTATGTGTTTCCGCAAGGTAATTTTATACTGCTGGTCTACCGCCTTCGGGATAAGGGACAACAACCAGCATTTTAACCACATGGTTGGTGCGGTTTTCCAGAATACGCACTTCACCCGGCGCTATTGTGCAACTGTCCATTGGTCCGATGACAGTATCGGCACCGTCGATAGAAACGGTCATCTCGCCTTCGATTACGACGTAAACTTTCTCAAACGGAGTTGCATCCGGTCCAGCACCGCCACCAGGTAAAAATTGCGAATATCCTATCCATTGATTCTCGGGACCACCATCCTCAAAACCCTGCAAGCGCAGACCGGTAACATTGCGATGGTTGGGCGCGTCATAACTTTCGGCATCAGCAAACCGTTTTACAAGCATCAAAAATTCTCCCCTGCTTCAATGCGATAACCCTGTGATCTGTCGATCATTGCCACCAAACGGATGATGCAGCCATCTCCGCGATCCCAGTTCCATGGGAAAAATGCAAAGGTACAGCGTTTGCCTGTAATGGCATCCAGGTCACCGCCAACATTTTCAATTCCCAAAATGCCATTCTTGAACAAAATATTATGAACCGGCTCCCATTGCGGGAATGCATCCTTCCAGTCAACGCCGCCCGACCATTCGAAGTATTCCGCCTCAAGATGGGGCAATATCGGCCCGTTTCGCTGTGGCCCAATTGCCGTTGCAAGCGGATGATCATTGGCCTGAGTGTCGTGACCGACAACTTTGATACCCTTTTCAACCATCCATTCACCAGCTGAGGGAACAAGTCCCGGGCAATAGGCAAAATAGTCTCCATCTTCATATTGCTTATGCCAACCGGTATTGATGATCAGAACATCGCCCTTGCGGATCGCGTGCCCACACGCTTTTTCCAGGTCATCAGCTGTGATTTGCTCCCATTTTTTCTTGGGGATGGAAACAACCAGGCCACTACCAAAAAAATGTGGCAGCGGGACCTCATCAATAAATGGCGCACCCTGTACCACATGTCCTGGAGCATCAATGTGAGTGGTAACATGCATGGTTGTAGTTATGGTCTGGCTGAGCACGCCGGATTTGGCCATATAGTGCATTCGTTCAATTTGGACATCCTTGAAGTATGGCCAGTTAGGGCACTGATAACCGAAGCGATGTGACAGGTTATAAAATTCTACTCCCATATCGTTATTCAGGTTTTCCTGAAATTCGATACCCCTGACTGTGACACTCATGCCAATTCCTCCGTAGAATTCCTGTATGTATCTACTGACGATACATGTGTATCGTAAAGTGGTCAAGATATTTGTGATCAGGTATGGTTGTACCAGCCGGGGCAACACAAATTTTCCTTGGAATAATCAACGCTAAATAATGGGAGCCTCAGTTTTGATCATTGGCCAACAAACTTGACTAACGGATTGAGCATTGCTGGAAAAACAAATGACGGCAACCTGATTTGCCCTGCATATTGATACAAATGCACCACATTGCAGTATTAAAATTATTACTTTACAATCGTTTCGGATCGCGCCATTTGTGCTGCATCACGTATTCCATGCGATCATAAGCGGCAATTGAAATACATAGAAAGAAAACCAATATGGCGGATGGTAAAAAACGCGAAACGCGTAACGGAATTCAGGTTATCGCCCGGGCCGCGGCAGTGTTGCGTGTATTGAAAGCAAATCAGAGCGGTATGAGTCTGGGTCAGATTGCTGAAAAAATAGAATTGCCACGCTCGACTATTCAAAGAATAGTTGGCGCACTTCAGGAAGAAAGGTTGATTATAGCAACCTCAACCGGCGGTGGCATACGGTTGGGACCTGAACTTCGCTCCCTTGGCGCCGCAGCGCGCTATAACATCGTTGATCAGTGTCGACCTTATTTGAACAAGATCGTCGAAATGGCGGGGGAAACGGTTGACCTTTCACGCTTGAGCAACGGGCGCATGATCTTTCTTGATCAGGTGCAAGGTAGCGAACGCCTGCGAACGGTATCTTCTGTGGGAGAGGTATTTCCCATGACGATAACAGCGAATGGTCGGGCTTGTCTGGCGTTATTACCCCGGGAAAAGGCAATAAAACTTGCAAAAACCGAATGGGTCCAATCAGGTGCCGAAGGTGATGTCGATGCCCTGATGGATATTCTCGCCGAGGTCAATCAAACCGGTCTGGCTTTCGATCTGGATGATCATACCGATGGTATCTCAGCTATAGGTTTTGCTTTTTGCGACGTAATCGGCGACCTGCATGCAATCTCCGTGCCCATTCCCTCTTCAAGATATGAACACAAACGTGACATTGTGATTAAGGCGCTAAAAACCATCCGTCCGGAAATTACCAAGGTACTGGAGAACTAGACCGTTTCTTGTTTATCCAGAAGGATGTTTTGCCAGGATATTTGTCGCTGCCACAAGTGCACTGTCTCCATGAGCAATGCCCCGCGCTTTCATCGCTGTATCAATTGCCCCCAATACGGCCATGGTCATTGCCACATTCTGGTGGCCCATGTGACCAATACGAAAATACTGGTTCCATTCGGGAGTGTTTTGTTTTGCCAGCCCAAGGCCGATGCCAAGTGTTATTCCGGCTTCGAATTCGCACCATTCGCGTATTTGTCCGGCATGATCATCATTTGTAGAGATGGCTGAAACCGCATGAGATCGTTTGGCCTGATCGGCGATATTGTGATGCATTACGCCATTTTTACCCCAGGCATCTACTGCTGCCCAAACCGCATGTGCGATGGTTTTATGACGCGCCCACGCCCTTTCAATGCCCTCTTCATGAACCAGAATGTCAAGTGCTTCTCTCAAAGCAAAGATGTGTTGGGTTGGGGCAGTACCGGCAAATTTCTGATAGTATACTTCCGGTTGGGTGCGTGGCAACCAGTCCCAGTATTGACCTGGAGCAACACTTTTGCGAGCTTCGGCCGCCTTATCATTAAAAAAAACAAATGAAATACCCGCTGGGGTCATGAGGCCTTTCTGGCAGGCGGTGACCATGACATCAACCCCCCAGTCATCCATTTCAAAGCGGTCACAACCAAGCGAGGCAATACAATCGACCATAAACAAACAGTCATGATCCGCAGCATCTATTGCTTTGCGCAAACGGGGGATATCATTAATTACCGAAGAAGCAGTATCGGTCTGCACAGTCAGTACAGCTTTGATATTACTATCTTTATCATTTCGCAGCACTTCTTCTACCTGATCAGGATCTGCATCACTCTGGAATCCAAAATCGAGAAGTTGAACATCAATCCCCAATGACTCGGCCAATTCTCCCCAACCAAGGCCAAATGTGCCGGTAGCCAGAACCAGGATCTTATCGCCAGCACTCAGGGTATTTCGAAGTGCTGCTTCCCATGCCCCGTGACCGTTTGCGATATAGATGGCAACATCTGAGTTGGTGCATGCGACCCGTCTCAGATCGGGATAAAGCGTTTCGGTTATTTCAATTAATTCGCCTGTATAAATATTTGGCGAAGGTCGGTGCATGGCTGCCAGGACTCGATCCGGAATGACCGATGGCCCCGGAATTGCGAGCAGAGTCCGACCAAAATTAAGCGACATGGGAAAACTAGTCCTTGTGAAGGTAGTATTGGAGGTTCATGATTTCTTGTGTAAATACAATAATTGCAAATACCAATTAGGCAAAAACACGCATGGCATTATTCAACAAGTCAAAGTCTGTTTGTCAATAACTGATACCAAAGGAAATTGATATTGTCTTTGAAATGCAGATTTAGATATCAAAACAGTCAGAAAGTTACCCGATGAATGGAGCCGAAAGCCTCGTTAAAACGCTGTTGAACAATGCGGTGGATGTCTGTTTTACAAATCCCGGGACGTCTGAAATGCATTTTGTCGCGGCCCTCGACGCCCATGAAAAAATGCGTTGTGTTCTTGGGTTGCAGGAAAATGTGGTGACGGGCGCTGCCGATGGTTACGCACGTATCATAGACAAACCGGCGGCGACATTGCTGCATCTTGGGCCGGGCCTTTCAAATGGCCTGGCCAATATCCACAATGCCAACCGGGCCCGTTCGGCAATGATCAATATTGTCGGAGATCATGCCACTTATCATCGCAAATTTGACGCACCGCTGACTTCCGATATTGAGGCGATCGCCCATCCGGTATCGCACCGGGTGCACACATCACCATCAGCTGATGATATCTCCACTGATGCAGCACAAGCAATCACTTGTGCCAACACCTATCCCGGACAGATATCCACCCTGATTTTACCTGCCGACACCGCTTGGACCAATACCCGTAATCCAGTGGTAGCAGCCAAACCGGCACCGGGTCCGGTTGCCGCTAGTGAAGAGCAGATATCCGAAATTGCAAACATTATTCGATCAGGCGAACCAACCCTGCTGATTATCGGTGGGCGCTGCCTGCGCGAAGAACCGCTCAAACTTGCCGGGAAAATCATCGCCGGCAACAACAATATCGCGATGAAAGCGGAAACTTCCAATGGCCGCATGGAGCGCGGTGCCGGGCGCCAGGATATCGATCGCATACCCTATCCAGTTGATCAGGCGCTAGAGATGGTGAAGAACTTCAAGCATGCAATCCTTATTGAAGCGCGTGATCCGGTGGCATTTTTCGCCTATCCGGGCAAACCCAGTCGCATTCTGCCGGAGGATTGTATTGTCCATAATCTGGCGGGTATCAATGGTAACGGTCATCTGGCACTGGAAATGCTGGTCGAAGAACTCGGGTCAGGAAATGTGGCGCCAGCGATTTCCGAATTCCTGTTGCCACCACTGGTCAAAGGTCAATTGAATGCTGACAGTCTTGGATCGGTTATCGCCCACGCCATCCCCGAAAACGCCATTGTCATTGATGAAGCGATCACTTCAGGCAGACAGTTTTTCCCGGCTACAGCTACGTCCAATCCGCATAGCTGGTTGCAACTCAATGGCGGCGCTATAGGTATTGGTATTCCGCTGGCTATCGGAGCAGCCATTGGCGCTCCCGATCGGCCTGTCATTTCCCTGCAGGCTGATGGTTCTGCCATGTATACCGTACAAGGGCTATGGACCCAGGCACGTGAAAACCTGAAGATTACCACCATCATTTTTCACAACCGCTCCTACAACATACTGAAATCGGAGATGCGTGGTGTAGGGATCGAAAATCCCGGCCCAAGTGCACGCAATATGCTGGAACTGGATAACCCTGTGCTTGACTGGGTGTCTATCGCCAATGGCATGGGAGTTGAGGCAGGCAGAGCCAATGACTGTCAGTCACTGCTTAGTCAAATCCAGCGAGGCCTGGCCTCTCAGGGACCCTATCTGATTGAAGCTGAACTGTAGGTCGGAGCTAGGTCATAGACCCATTAATTATAGCAGAACACCTCTATTTTGATTCAGTTCCGAATTTTTTTTACTCACGGCTATTCGGGCTTACGCCCGGCCTCCGCGAGGGCGGCGCTCCGGTGCCGGTCGCTTTTCGCTCCTGATTGCATGATCATTTTGAAGGTGTTCTACTATAGCATAAAATATTGATAATGACATTGCTGGCTGACTGAGCTAAGGATTCTGACTGGCATATCGTTTTCAAAGGTAATCGCGATGACAGACCTGTCACTTTTTTCAAAACCCGGGCGTTTCTGGCGCGGCAATATCCATACTCATTCAACCCTTTCTGACGGCATATTATCGCCGGATGAGGTTGTCGATGCCTATAAAAATGCCGGTTATGATTTCATGGTGTTATCCGACCATTTCGCAGACAGATACGATTGGCCGGTGGCCGACACCCGCGCGATGAGAACGAACAGCTTCACCACCCTGATCGGTGCTGAATTGCATGCGCCAAATAATTCAGTTGGTGAACTCTGGCACATTCTCGGAGTCGGCCTGCCACTGGACTTTGAAAAATGTGGAGCAAATGAAAGCGGACCGCAAATTGCCCGCCGTGCGGCGGAAGCTGGCGCCTTTGTCGGCATTGCACACCCATCATGGTCACGATTGACAATTGAAGATGGTCACTCAATAGATGTCGCCCATGCGGTTGAAATATATAATCATGGATGTGCTGTCCATGATGACAGGGGTGAAGGCTGGTATCTGCTCGATCAAATGCTTAACTCTGGAAAACGGCTCACTGCCTTTGCCACAGATGATGCTCACTTTCACGATCATGATTCAGATGCATTTGGCGGATGGGTGCAGGTAAAGTGCGACCGTCTGGATCCCGATTCGTTACTGGAGGCGCTCAAATCAGGCGACTATTATTCGAGTCAGGGACCCCAGATAAATTCGATATCCATGTCTGTCGACGAACTGCGAATCGAGTGTTCACCGGTTGATACGATAGTTGTAGCAGGAGGCACATCGCGCTCGGCGGTTCAGACCGGCAGATCAATCTCGCGGGCGAGCATTGACCTGACCCAACTGGAGCGTGGTTTTACCATACCAGATCCAAGTCCCTGGCTTCGTGTGACGCTAATCGATGCAAATGGAAAACGCGCCTGGACGAATCCAGTCTGGCGCGATGAATTATGAACCATTTCCACTGAGGAGATTTCGTATCCTGACCAAAAACAACTCAACGGAAAGTCTTGTCGAATTTCCTGGAGCGGGAAGATGGCTTGAATAACAAGCCTGCATTTTGTTATGGTTTGTCAGGAACCTGTAAACCAGATCAGACAGCACGAAACTCATCAAACAGATGCACGAACTTCTAACCCCTGCTCAAATGAACAAAGCCGACCAGCTGACAATCCTGGGTGGTATCGCTGGAATTGAATTAATGGAGGCTGCCGGCAATTCACTTTGCGATATTTTGCTGGGCGAATTCCCCGACGCGCGCAAAATCCTGATTGTTTGCGGCAATGGTAATAATGGTGGTGATGGGTTGATAGCAGCCCGGGTACTGGCTGATTCCGGTCTGGAAGTAGACCTGTTTTTTGCCGGAAACAAAGACCGCATTCAAGGCGATGCTGCTATCGCGCGTAACAAACTTGGATCAAATGTGACAATTGTGGATGATCCCCATCAACTGCAATATGATGTAATCGTCGATGCACTATTTGGCGCCGGGCTTGACCGCAATATCGAAGGGGAACTGGCCGGGTTGATCCGGGAGGTCAATGAAAGCAACACCCCGGTCCTTTCCGTCGACCTGCCAAGCGGTATAGATGGTGCAACGGGACAAATTCTGGGCACAGCGATCCGGGCAGATGCGACCGTAACATTTTTTCGCAGGAAACCAGGCCATTTTCTTTATCCCGGGCGAGACCATTGCGGGCAGGTTTTCCTGACCCAGATAGGTATCCGTCCAGCGGTACTGGAGCAGATCGGGATTGCGACAAAATTAAACACGCCCCAATTGTGGCAACTGAAGTTTCCGACACCTGAACCAGACGGTCACAAGCACAACCGGGGCCATACACTGGTTGTCTCAGGTGAAATATCAATGTGTGGTGCGGCGCGACTGGTGGCCGGATCAGCGTTAAGAACAGGATCAGGACTGGTAACGATTGCGGGCTCCGCCGATGTGTTACAAGCCAGTGCGGCATCAGTGACATCGGTAATGCTTCGCGAAGCAGCCAAATGCGATGAACTACTGGAAATATTGCAGGACAAACGAATAAACTGCGTGGCGATGGGACCGGGAATGCAACCGGATCTGGCAACCTGCACAAAAGTATTGGCTATTTTGTCTACGCATCGCCATACAGTACTTGATGCGGGTGCCCTGTCGGCTTTTGAAGGTAGACAGGAGGAGCTTTTTGCTGCGATCAATGCAACACAAAAATCGATCGTCCTGACACCTCATGAGGGAGAGTTTTGCCGGCTGTTCACGAATGAGATTGCCAATCAGTCAAAAATCAGCAGAGCTCAATCTGCAGCAAGGTTATCTGGCGCCACCGTAGTTCTCAAGGGTCCTGACACGGTTGTCGCTTCGCCCGACGGGAACACATGTGTTGCAAACAATGCTCCACCCTGGCTTGCGACGGCGGGAAGTGGTGATGTCTTAACCGGAATAATTACCGGATTGCTGGCTCAGGGCATGCCGCCATTCGAGGCGGCTGCGGCTGCCGTGTGGATTCATGGTGATGGCGCTACGAGGCTTGGAGCACCGATGATTTCAAGTGATCTTGATCAGGGAATACGCCAATCGATTTCTGCACTGATATGACAGAACACCTTTATCTTGATTCAGTCTGATTTTTTTGCTCATGGCTATTCGGGCTTGCGCCTGGCCTGCGCGAGGGCGGCGCACCGGCGCCGGTCGCTTTTCGCTCCTGATTGAAATGATCATTTTGAAAGTGTTCTGCTATATGACTTAATCCAACAAATCTGCGCAATGCCTAGTCATCCCACACGTCCAGCGGGTTATCCATTGTGCAGGTATATCCAATCCGGCAGGATTTGCGGTCATGGGTCGGGACATAGGCACTTTTGGCATAATCCC
>JAAEMP010000100.1 GCA_024225445.1 Hyphomicrobiales bacterium
AATGTTATCAACGCCATCGCCATTGGTGATGTCGCGAACGGTTTTTTGCCAATCGGGGTTTGCCTTGTAATTGATCGTGTGATCGGCTCCGAGACTTTGAGCACGTTCCAGTTTTTCATCACTTGAGGAGGTAATAATTGTCTCCGCCCCATGCATATTTGCAAACTGTAATGCAAAAAGCGCAACGCTGCCTGTTCCCTGGATTAAAATACGATCATCAGCACGGATTTGCCCCTGCTCGACAATGGCATTCCACGCCGTTACGGCAGCACATGGCAACGAGGCAGATTCTCGCGCACTCAGATGTTTGGGTGCATGGATAACGGCGTTAGCCGGGCTCAGGAAAAGCTCCTGCGCTGTGCCATCGACTGCCATGCCAAGAGCCCCAGGGTAAGCCTGCCTGGAAATGGTTCCATGCGGCCATGTACGGCTGTAGGCAGGGCAAACAGGATCACCTGTTGCAAACCCTGTAACACCGGTTCCAATATCGACGATGATCCCTGCCCCGTCACAAAGCGGAACAAGCGGCAGATTTGCCAGGCGGCCATACCCGCCTTTGACTACCACAAGATCGCGCGGGTTAATCGAAATAGCCTTCATTGCGACCACCACTTCACCAGGACCAGCCACAGGGTCCGGGCGTGTGGCTGGTTTGACATTTTGCGTTCCCCAGTCGCCGGATACTTCCATGACTTTCATGAAACCGCTCCTACACTCACCATCCAAAACTCGACTTGAATAATAGGGAGAGCTCACATTTCAGTAAATGAATATCCGTTTCACCCATTGAAATAGATGGCTTGCTTCGATAATCTTAAGCTTGCAGTTTCTTATCAATGAGGTGGCAAGCTGTCTTCTTACCGGCCAGTCAAAGCTCTGCTTCGCGGACTTGAGGTTCTGTTGAATGTCAACAGAATAAGCGACCGTGTTAGCGTCGGTGAAATCCACCACAATACCGGTATCGATAAAGCAACAATCGTGCGAATGCTGGAAACACTGGTCCACGCAGGTTACGTAATACGGATGGAAGACGGCCCTCATTACGAAGTTACCGGCAAGGCACTGTTGCTGTCTTCAGGCTATGACAGACATCGAGTGGTCGGAAATATCGTCTCGCCGATAATGGCCGAATTCCGAACCAAAATCAGTTGGCCATCCGATGTGGCAATATTCGAACACAATCAAATGCTGGTTGTTGAAACATCCCGACAGGCAGGACCGCTTCTGGTCAACCGCCACCCGGGCTACCGGGCACCTATTTTGGGAACGAGCCTTGGATTGGCTTACCTGGCATTTACAGATGAGTTTGAGCGGGAAACAGTACTCCTCCAGGAGGCTTTTGATTCTGCGCCGTGGAACGATATTGCGCGCAACAAGGATCTGGCAGGCAAGATGTTCGCAAAAATTCGTAGCCAGGGATTTGCCGTCATGCATCCAGATTATTCGACCAGGGAATACGGGGGGAAAATCGGCACCATCGGTGTGCCCATCTTTGGCTCTGACGGGGTCTTTGGTGCCATCAATATTCTGTTCCTCAAGAACGTGCTGCCAATTAGACGTGCCTGCGGCGAACTTCTTGGCCCACTGCAAGCAGTTGCCAAAAAAATTTCAGGCGAACTGAACGCGAATTCCGATTGCTGAACGAATGCCAACTCACATTTACGGTTTCCGGTAGTTTTGCCGTGGTCACACACATCAGGTATTGCGATGTATTTTGGACAGGAGGAACAGACCCAAATATACCCTTTTGAGCCTGGCCAGATATAGCAGTGGCGCCCAAATGCATGCTGGTGCCCTGGTGATCAGCGATATGACTATTGGATATACGATAGTCCACACGATTGTTGCTGAATGGTCAGGAGGATTTGCGGGATTTGAGATATTGGCGAAATGACAAGGTCTGATATGAGCGGCTCTGGACATATTCGAACATCAACAGAAAATGATCCGGTTTCAGATAACCCTGCGCTCGCGCCACTTCCCGCTTGCGCGGTTTGCTGTCGGTCATTTGTGCAACATCATCACCCAGAAACTGGAAAGTCGGGGTAAAACGCACGCCATATCTACTGGCAAGTTTCTTTTCGCTGAGTTCCTCGCCATCGACATCAACAACAAGCCGCGAGCCAAGAATATTAAGCTGCAATACGACGAAATTGGCTTGAATAAATTCACGGATGTCCTTGCGACCCAAATTTGTGAAATGGGTTTCCTTGCAATAGGGACAGCCGCGAAGTTCCCAGAAAATTACCAGCTGTTTTCCTGCCTCGGCTGCTTCCTCGATATCATCCTTCAGCTCCAGAAAACTGTCCAGAAACCAGGACTGATGGTAAAGGCCATCATCACCAAGCACGGGGCCATCATCAGCAATGATTGGCGTTGGTATCAGGGCCAGGCTTGCGCCGGAACCGGCAAGCATCATGCGACGGGTAATCATTCATTTTCTCCTATACGTGACTGGTTTGGTATCATAGAATTTATTGAAACAACACTGAGGTATCATATGCTAAGGCGCTTAATCGTTGTGGCTGGTGTTATGCTGGCATTTTTGCCGGCTGCTAGCGCCAGTCAAGACACCTATCTTGAATGGTTCAAGCCGGCCAATGCCCATATTCGTACAGCCGCAAGTTACCTGCGAACCGGAAATGTTGATTTTGCCGCACTTGCATTGGAAGAATTGATCGAATCCAGAATGAATGAAAACGCAGATAGCGTATTGTCAAACATATCCGTTGCCACCATTCAGACTGTCGAAAAAGCATTGGCACAGATTGATGCAAACGAGCCCAGGGACGCGCGCCAAACTCTTTTAAACCTTCGCCAGACGCTGTTTGTCGCACACCGGAATAATAACATCACAGTGTTCGATGATTGTGTATGGTCGCTGGTTCGGAAGGGGAAGGCGCTGTGGTATTTCAGAAAAAATCCGCCAGATTTAAGCGATCAGTCACAAGTACAAAAAACAAAAGAGGCAACATCGAATTATCTCAACCAGCTGAATCTTTGTGATGAACAGGCTGGTTCAGAAATAAAGGCTGACCAGACCTGGCAGCGACTTGTCACCAATGCGCGACAATCGCTTGAGCGTATTCCAGCCGAAGCGCTTGACGCCAAAGACAAGGGGCTTTTATATCGCTTTATTATCGAAATAAGATCAATCGATCGCCTGCTTTATTTCCGCTTCGGTTAGAGTCTTCCTGTTTATGGGTCTATGACCCAGATTGAATAGCGTTGACAATCCCCGCTGCTTTCGCCACGCTGCTTATCACTCGTTGGCATGTAGTATTATAAACAGTTTTTGTAACCTGCAGGGATGTAAGAAATGGGCTTGGAACTGGAGGAATTGGCGAATGCGGTGCGTTACGGCAACGCTGAAAATGTGATTGATATCGTCAAAGACAAACTGCAGCGCAAGGAAGATCCGCAACAAGTGCTGAATGGGATGATTACCGGTATTCAGGCACTGGGCGAGTTGTTCAAAGACGGTGAGGTATTTCTACCGGAAGTGCTGATCTCGGTGCGAGCGATGAACAGAGGGGTGGCAATCCTCGAACCCCTTCTTGCCGACGCGGACATTGATAGCAAAGGCACAGTGGTGGTGGGCAGTGTGGCGGGAGACATCCACGACATTGGCAAGAACCTGGTCGGCATGATGCTGGCAGGCAACGGCTATCACATTGTTGATGTCGGCATCAATGCACCGGTTAGCAAATTCATTGCGGCGGTGGAACAAAACCAGCCCGAAATCATCGCGCTGTCGGGACTGCTGACAACCACAATGCCGCAATTTGAGACAGTGATCAATGAACTGGAAAAGCAAGGCCATCGTGGCGCGGTAAAAGTCATGGTCGGCGGTGCACCGGTTACGCCGGAATATGCCCGGCTGGTCGGTGCTGACGGTTTTGCAGAGGACTGCGTGACTGCGGTCGACGAGGCCAACCGGCTGCTGAAAACCATGGCAAACTAGAATTATCCTAGTTCATGGCCGCTGCAACCATGGCCTGAACGTTTTCCAATTTGGCATTGGTCGGGATATCGCAACCTGATTGCAGAATGAAACCGTTCGGACCCAGATCACTGATGAGTGCGGAAGCATAGTTGTAGACATCGTCGGGTGTGCCCGAAAACAACAGGCTTGCCGGTACATCGCCCATGACGCACATATGACCGTCGAGAGTTTCCCTCGCCTTTCGTATATCGCTTTCACCGTCGAGCGCCATGACGCAACAGCCCTTGGGCAGTTCTTTGAAACGAGCCAATTCGCGCGTCCAGTTTGAATCCAGATGCAGATAGGCAATCAAGCCAGCTTGCGTCACCTCGGTGACCACACGGCGAAAATAAGGCCATACAAACCGGTTCCACATCTCAGGCGACAGGTTTTCGGGAGCTGTGCGCCAGCCACCGATCCAGACACCGTCATAACTGTATTTTCCGGCGCGGCGTATTGCAGTTCTCGTCAGATGCGGAACGATCACATCCATGACAGCCTCAACCTTGTCCGGGATGGTCATCAGGTCAACGCAGAATTCCATTAATGAACGCGAGCCGCATAAAAGTTCAAATGGCGTCGTGACATCGCCTCCGCTGAGAACCGGAACACCGCGGGATTTCCAGATTGCCCGACTGTCGGGTGCCAGCCATTGCGGTGGCTTGAAGTAGGACGGAACCTCGCTCAAAAGCCGTTCATCGAGAAATGTTCTATAATAAGTTGGCCAGTCGCCTTCCAGAATGACATCATAGTCCTCCGGCTTCATCAGTTCTGTCTCTGCTACCTGCCACATTTCATTGTCGGGCAAATCAACGCCGGGCACCGCGATTTTGGAAAAAAACGAATAACAAAGTCCGTAGGGCCAGAACAATCCGTAGTTGATCGCATCACCATCGCCGACTATGTCCCAGGCCGCGAGCATCGTTTCAAGATTTTTGTCCGCAGATTTGAGGAACTCAGCCATTGGCGTATTGGTAACATCGGCAGCAAAGCCTGAATATTCCAGTACAACAGGCACGCGATCCGGCTCTTCCAGCCGCACAGCCTTCAAAATTCGCTCCTTGCGTGCCTGATAGGTTTGTTCAACGCTCATGCGGGCATGATGATCGATTTTCGACCGCTTTACAACCGCCTGCGTGACCAGAGGCGCTGTTCTTTTTTTGCTGCGGTTTTCAGTTGTTCAAAGTCTTAACAAGCAAATGAAAGGCATATAGGATTGACCCGTACAGCAAGGGAACAAGGCTCCATGCGATAAACAATTAACGGAGAGACCAATGACAACCCTGGTGTCGCTGTTGAAGCGTGCACAAACGCGATATGCCGATAATACTGCGATAGTGGGCCCTTCGCGCAACCTGACATGGCGAGCATTTGTTGAGCGCATCGCCCGGGCCAGTGATTTTCTTTCGCGGTCGGGAATTAACAGGGAAGATCGTTTCGCTATCATCTCGACAAATTCATTCCGCCAGGCTGAATTGATCTATGCTGGCTACTGGGGCGGCGCCATTCCGGTTCCGGTCAACTTCAGGCTGGCGGCGAAAGAGATTTCGCTCATTCTTGCAGATTGCGATCCCGCATGTCTTTTTGTCGAAACCTGTTTTCAGGACATCCTGGAAACGCCCGAATTGTCATCATTCAAGTCGCGTTGTTTTTATCTTCCCTCGCCTGGTGATGAAGCCGCAATCGGCGAATACGAAGCAGCACTGGCGGATTGCGATATCGCCTGCCCTCAGGAAGTTGGCGAAGACGACCTTGCCATTCTCATTTATACCGGTGGCACCACAGGCCAGAGCAAGGGGGTCAAGTTAACCCATCGCAACATCATCACCAATGGCATGCAGCTGGTTGAAGCGCTGGCGATCAAACCATCGGACATCTATCTTCACGTGGCACCAATGTTCCATTCTGCCGATTTCATCGGCACCGGGTTTTCCATGCTTGGTGCGGCACATGCATATCTGTCGATGCCGACACCGGAATCGATCCTTGAAGCGCTGGTTGAAACAAAGGCGAGCGTGCTGATGCTGCCTCCGACACTGATTATCGGCATGCTTCAGGAACCCGGTTTTGCGTCATATGACCTGTCGCAACTTCGCTGTATTTTTTACGGATCGGCGCCAATGGCAGTGCAATGGATTGAAAAAACGCTGGTGGCCTTTGCCGACGTCGAACTTGTGCAAGGGTATGGTTTGACGGAAGCCTCGCCAATTCTCACCACTCTGGGCAATGATGAACACCGAAAAGCGATTGAAGGTGAAGGACGCAAACGTCTGAAATCGATTGGCCGGCCAGTGATGGGGCTTGATCTGGCAATCGTCGACGACAGGGGACGGGAAGTTGGAACCGGTGAATCGGGAGAAATTGCGGTTCGCGGCGGCAATGTGACAAAGGGCTATCTGAACCTTCCCGAAACTACAGCACAGGCTATTGACAATGACTGGTTCCACACCGGTGATATCGGAAAAACAGATGAATACGGCTATGTCTACCTGCTTGACCGCAAGAAGGACATGATCATCAGTGGTGGAGAAAACGTTTATTCGCAGGAAGTCGAGGACGTATTGTATCAACTCCCCAATGTTCACGAGGCTGCGGTGATTGGCGTTGACGATGACAAGTTCGGTGAATCGGTATTTGCGGTTATCGTTTACAAACCGGGATTTAGCCTAACTGAAGAGGAAGTCATCAGCCACTGCCGAAATCATATCGGAAGCTACAAAATCCCCCGAAAAATGGCTTTTGTGGATGCGTTGCCGAAAAGTGCTGTTGGAAAAATTCTTAAGACCGAATTGCGAAAAATCTATGCGAAAACCTGACCGATATTAGTGTAGCAGAACACCTTTATTTTGATTTAGTTAAGATTTTTTTTTGCTCACGGCTATTCGGGCTTGCGCCCGGCCTCCACGGGGACGGCGCACCGGCACCGGTCGCTTTTCGCTCCTGATTGCATGATCATATTAAAGGTTTTTTTTGCTCACGGCTATTCGGGCTTACGCCCGGCCTCCGCGAGGGCGGCGCACCGGCGCCGGTCGCTTTTCGCTCCTGATTGCATGATCATATTAAAGGTGTTCTGCTATACTTAATGCACCTTTGATGGCGTGCATTAAAAAGCGGCCTACCCTCATTCATCAAGGCATGGTAATTGGCGGTGGTTTTCGCCTTGCACCCGAGATGGCATTTCCGGTGATCGCCGAAAGAAGGACCAAACCACCTATCATCGTGTTGATACTGGCGGTTTCTCCCAGGAACAGCCAAACCCATAGCGGCCCAAGCAACACTTCAGCCATCGACAGCAGGACAAGTTCGGCTGCGGGCACGGTTTTCGAACCAAGTGTATAAAGCACCAGTCCGGCGCCAACCTGAAATATTCCCATACCGCCAGCAATAGTTGCATCATTGGCAGACAGCACAAAAGTCAGACCGAGGTTTAGACAGATTACCGCCATAATGACTATGGCAAAAATACCTGACAGGAAAACCGCCGGGAGCATCTCGCCGGATTTGCGCCAGCGCAATGCAACGGTAAACACAGCAAATCCCAGCGCGGAACCCAGCGCGGCAAGATTGCCTCCCAGGGCTCCGCCGGAGGACTTGTCAGCAACCATGATGGCAATTCCGGCGATGGCGACAAGAATGGCGATCCGGGTGGCACGCCGCACCGGTTCGCGAAGTACCGCCCAACCCAGCAGCGCTGCAAAAAATGGCGCCGCTGCAAACAGCAGCATAGCATTGGCAACAGATGTTGCCTGAATTGCATAAATACCGCCGGAATAAGCGGCCACCAGCGCCAACCCCGCGACAACCGCCGGGAATCCGGCCTGCAAAGCCAGCCGAAACGGATTTTCACGCGTGCGCAGCAATATAACGATGAAAAGAAATGCAGTGAGGCTGATGGAACGATAAAACAGGATCTGCCAGACCACCGCGCTCTCGATCAAACGAATGCCCAGACCGATAGTGGACCAGAGCACGCCGGCGCAGAAGACGAAAAAAAGCCCCTGTGTGTGGCTACGACCGGTTTCTGCCCTGTAGCTGGCTTCTGTCATTTGGCAATCCCGACAAATCAGTCCTTTGAATTTCTATATTACAAATCTGTCGCGATGGATCACCGGTTTGCGACATGCCAAGCGAATAACGGTTTCCGGCATTCTGGAGTCGGTTGCTGTGGCTTCAGGAACCAGCGGTTATCAGGCGAAAAGCTGTCACGCGACTGAAAAGCAGCATAGGCAGAGATTGCACATGCTTCGCCAGGTTCAGGGGCTTTATGGCGGGAAAGCCTTCCTCTGTTCCAAGGACGGCATGTGGTTTGATATTGTCATAACAATTGCCTTAACTGAACTTCTCTGGAGTGGATTTCGGGACGAAAACACATCGCAATTCTAATGACTGCTTTGCCGCCCATTGCGGGTATCAGATATTGTGGCGGATTTTGGACAGGAAAAACGGGCTCAAATTCACCCTTTTTTAGGCCTGAGCAGTCGGTCCGGTTTTCCCAGAGAACGGGAAATTCGGCCAACGCCGACCTTAAGCTGCAAAATCTTGCTGCATTACAGCGTCGCGCAGCTGACATTCAATATTGGTGCAGCAATTATATGCCAAGGTCACTTTATAAACCTGTGTCAAACGGTAGGTCTTGGTCAAAAAGGGGAGGATTGCAGCTATTGGCCTCTTTTACCAGAATTTGATAATATTCATGAAAGCAGCCATTCACATTCGCATAGTTGGTGAATCGTGAAGTGGCGCTTCGAGCCCACTCAAGTCCCTGAGTATTTGTCACGATCTGAACTACCCATCATGCCTTTTATTATCAAAGATGGCCCTGAGCTGTTATTCCCGGGATGCTGCAATCCGAATTACTGGGAAACACAATAAAGGGGTTGTCTACTCTGAATGGTTATTGCGTTTGTCGAAATTGGATGCCATGATAAATTGTTACTGCGCCAATTAATACCATCTAACATATACTGATCAACGAATTTGGCGCGGTTTATTACTATTGTTGGACGTAAGACTACACACACGCATTGTTGTCGGTCTTGACCGATAGGAGATGGTACGAAATGGACCACACTACAATTCACCCATTGTGCGCTAACCAAGCGCATCTCATCGATCTGCATCTTTGGCGTGGTGCACCCCAGAATCAGGACGAGTCCTGTCCTGTCCAGATTCTCGTAAACCAAGGCTATATTGTTGGCTTCTGTCCAGAGCGGCTTCAGCCAGCATGGTCTGCCTATCGGGTTGCCGACGCAGATCGAGATGTCGATTACGCCCGCCCGCTTCACTACTACGATGACCTTCGGCTTGATACTGAACATCGCATTGGTCGAAGAACTTTCGGCAAACTCGGTGGGATTCAGCTCAACGTCGGGCACATGACGCCCAATGAGGTGATCAACCGGCAGTTTGGACGTCTCGCGCAAATGGAGACGTTTTTGATGTCGAACATGAGTCCTCAATACGGCTCTCTAAACAGCGGTGCCTGGTTGAAGCTTGAGACCGCGATCCGTGGTATTAAAGACGAGCGTGAAAAGGATCATGTTTGGGCGATTGTCGGACCAGTCTTCAGTGCGAATTCCGCATCGATCTACCGCGGGCAAGGCAAGTACCTGCCCGTCCCGGAAAAATACTTCTGCGTCATCGTCGATCCGCATAGTTATCCCTACGACACACCGTCGAAAGTCCATATCGATTGCTTTATCATCCCGCAAAACGCTCCGAAGGGGTCGGCTCCAGACGACTATCCGGCGTCCTTGGCAGAGGTAGAGGCAGCGACCAATCTGAGGTTCTTTGATTCCTGGGGCCGGGATTTGCCAATTGGATTGGCAATACGGGAAGAGACACCATCGGACAGCCGTTTGATGCAGTTACTGCGCAAACAAAGAGTAGAGGCCGAATCTTTGGAAGCGGAAACCCAGGCGGCAGATGTTAAGGCCAAGACGATCAATGGTCTCATCAATGCGCTGAAGTCCGAAGCGGCCCGAATTCAGATCCAGGGGCGCGCATTGACCGAGGAGGAATTGACGCGCCTGCAGACCATACAGCACACGATTTCATGGTTGCTACGGGCCCGTGATATTTCGAGCCCTAAGAAAGAACCGGTCGAAGCCGTGAACTTGATTACTTATAAGATCACAGCTGACATGGAGAACCGGCTCAAGACGGGGGCGAGAACGGCGTGCAATTTCTGGAACCGCTTCGTGCAACCGAAGTACTCGATCGTTATTCGCTTGGGTATCTTCACACAAAGCAGCTACACCATAGCCCGGGCCTACAAGCCCTATGAGAAAGACGGGGTCCGATACGGCCGAGTGGAATTCAACACAAAGTACCTCGCGCAGTTCACCGAACATGAGATTGCCGGTACGATCGTTCATGAGATCGGCCATTCACTCGGAATCGGCTGGGACGAGTGGGACAAACTTTTCATCCGAAGGACGGGCAGATTCAAGCGCACAGCCGTGGCTCGGCTGGCCGCGCTTGAGGGAATGGAGGTCGAACTGGATGGCGGTTCTGGAACGGCCCTCGCGCATTGGGACGAGTACAAATTCGATAAGGAACTTATGACAGGCTATCAGGACAAAGGAGAATATGTGCTTCCCGTCACGATTGATCTAATGAAGGTCCTTGGCCATAAAGTGAGTGAACGCCTCGACACCAGGACGCAACTCGGCGACCTGTTACAGGATTCCGCGAGTGTGGTATTTTCCCGTCAGGACGAAGTTCGTCATCTCGATCTCGAATATTTCGAAGAGACCGAGCTGTTCGAGAACATCCCCCACGCACTTACAATTGATGGTGGCAATGCTGACGGAATCAAAAACAGATAGACAACACTCATCTTCTTGAGGCAGGCTTGATTCTAGTCTTCAATTAGACCATTTGAATTGGGTTTTCTGGCCCATATTGCTCGTTGTGTCGACAAATTTGGAGTAACGTGAATAGTTGCTTCCGGAGCATCTGGCCCTCTAGCCCGTTGCCGCAGGTGAGAAAGTATCGCTGGATATTGGGCTAGCTTTGTCTGGAGCTAGACCCCTTCTGGAGTAATTTGTCCGCTCTGCTACCATTTGGATGCCAACATAGCAACCGACTATCAATGACTGCTTGAGAGAAAATGCGTCTTTAGATTTGTTTCACCGAACGGTCGGTAAGGGCCGGGAGTCCGAGTAGATAACAATGCAGCGAACTACCGCTATGGCGAAGGTTTTTCGATGCGGGCCTGATGTTTGGATTTGCTGCTTGTTTTAGACTGGCCCGCGTTGAGAAACCTTCATCTTTGCCGACCAGTTAAATGGATTATGCTTAGAGCTTCCACCATCCCGGTAGCGATATGCAATTTCCGGCATGCTGCTGTGGTATCGTTCAGGCACCGGGCTAATGCCCCGCAAAAAATCCGATGATGAAGGCATTCGCCCAATCAACACAAAATGCTGATAGCAAAGGGTCTGACTACTGGCGCGATGTTTGCTTGATAGGAATCAAATTCGCAAATTTCTCCGCTGCCGCATTTTCAAACAAAAAAAAGCAGAGTGGTTTGACTGGAGGTCTCTGGGCTAATTGTTTTTAACAAGCTTGATCAAGAACAATAGTATCACAGCACCAATTGTAGAGTGAATAATAGCAGCAACGATGCCTGTTCCCAAAGATAGTCCAACCGATGGAAACACCATTCCGGCAATGAAGGCACCGATAATTCCCACTACGATGTTCCCAAGAAGTCCATATCCAAACCCCTTTACGATCATACCTGCAAGCCAACCTGCGACGGCGCCGACCAAAATGAAAACTACCAAACTTTCAATTCCCATTTAATTTTCCTCAAGTGATTGCATTTTTTTCAACTGGCTCAGCATTGCAATATTTCTGGCAATGTACAAGTAAACTAAAATGAAAAATGTAATTTGTCCGCGTAACTGCCGATCAAGTACGAAAGCACGACGGCGGCTTTTGACCCAAAACTTGCCACATCGAAACAAGACAGCGTGTTCTGGTCTTGACTTAAGTCAATGTATTTTCCGCCGGCAATTGTAGATTGATGGAAATTTGGCGGTTTTCGCAAGTGAGGTAAGATGACGTTTCTAATTGCCTACGGAACAACCGAGGGACAGACACAAAAAATCGTAAAAACCATTGCGAACCAGATCAGGGAACTGGGTCACGAGGTGGAATTGTTTGACACCTCAAACCTGCAGGGCGACTTGCAGCCGGAAACGTTCGACAAAATTATTGTCGCGGGCTCTGTACATGAAAAACGCCATCAGGAGGCCCTTGAACTCTTTGCCATGGCAAATCATCGCCAACTTCAGGCAAAGCCAACAATTTTCATTTCCGTCAGCCTGGCCGCGGCTTTTGAAGACGGCCTGGCAGAGGCTCAGGGTTATGTTGACAGCTTTATTGAGAAAACCGGCTGGCGGCCTGAACAAAACCTGCTGGTTGCCGGCGCGTTGCGACACGGTGAATACGGTTATTTCAAAGAACAGATACTTAAATTTTTCGTGCTGAAAAATCGCAAGTTGAAAAATCCCCAAATCGACCATGAGTTCACTGACTGGAATTTGTTGAAAAATGCTGTGGCAGATTTTACCCAGAAAAACGCCGAACCAGTTGATGTCTGAATTTCCAGAAACGGATTGATGATACCCTGCACGAGGTAAAAACGGCATTTTCACTTTACTCCAGAAGTCTATAGCAGAATATCTTTATTTTGAATCAGTTTCGAATTTTTTTGCTCACGGCTATTCGGGCTTGCGCCCGGCCTCCGCGAGGGCGGCGCATCAGCGCCGGTCGCTTTTCGCTCCTGATCATTACTTTTTTGCTCACGGCTATTCGGGCTTGCGCCCGGCCTCCGCCAGGGCGGCGCACCGGCGCCGGTCGCTTTTCGCTCCTGATCATTACTTTTTTGCTCACGGCTATTCGGGCTTGCGCCCGGCCTCCGCGAGGGCGGCGCATCAGCGCCGGTCGCTTTTCGCTCCTGTTTGCATGATCATTTTAAAGGTGTCTTTTTGCTCACGGCTA
>JAAEMP010000101.1 GCA_024225445.1 Hyphomicrobiales bacterium
CCGAAAACAATGATATTATCAACTGGCTTTCAGAACGCCTGTTGTCAAAGGGCCATGTGGCGCCAAAATATCATGCGGTCAGCCACAACCCGATTGCCGAGAGTGAAGCTTCACGCAGAGCAATCGATTTGGCCCGTCTCACCGACGCCAAACTTCTGATTGTTCACGTATCTGTTCCCGAGGCCGCTGAGGCTATCTTGAATGCCCGCAACAAGGGCCTGCCGATTTACGGGGAAACCTGTCCCCAATATCTGTTCCTGACGGCTGATGATCTGGATCGCGCTGGAATGGAAGGTGCCAAGTTTTGTTGCTCGCCGCCGCCACGCGATAAATCCGCCCAGGAAGCCATATGGCTTGGCCTGACCAATGGCACATTCCAGATATTTTCTTCTGATCACGCACCCTACCGGGCTGACGAGACCGGTAAATTCAACGCCGGTCCCAATCCGACATTCAAGAAAATAGCCAATGGCGTGCCGGGCATTGAAACCCGTATGCCATTGCTGTTTTCAGAAGGTGTTGGCAAGGGAAGATTGTCATTGAACCAGTTTGTTGCTCTCACCTCCACCAACGCGGCAAAGATTTACGGCCTGCATCCGCGTAAAGGTTCTGTTGCCATTGGCAGTGATGCTGATATCGCCATTTGGGATCCGCACTGGAAGCGGACCATCAGCCAGTCTATGTTGCATGATAATATGGATTATACCCCCTATGAGGGATTTGAGGTTACCGGTTGGCCACGTATCGTGATCAATCAGGGAAGGATTGTTGTCGAAGACAATAATCTGATGGTGGAACGTGGATCCGGCAGTTTCCTTAAACGCCAACCGGATCATTCAGACAATGTCTCAATCAGTGATAATGCGGCACTTCATCCCGATCACACGTTCGGCGCAGAACTGATATAGAGGCTTCATGGCAATTGTTGTAATCAATCCCAACTCCAACCAGGCCGTAACAGATAATCTGAGCCTTGCACTTCAACCGCTGGCAGTTGCCGGCGGGCCGCAGATATTCTGCGAAACTTTGCCCGATGGGCCACACGGGATTGAGAGCCAGGCCCATATTGATGCCGTGATACCTTTGCTGTGCGACAGGGTATCCGATGATGATGGTGCCGATGCATTTATCATCGCCTGTTACTCTGATCCGGGGCTGGATGAATGCCGAAAGGTTACCGCCAAACCGGTATTGGGCATTCAGGAATGCGGGATTCTGACTGCCCTTTCCCGCGGTGGCCAATTCGGCGTGATTGCCTTGAGCGAGGTTTCCGTTGAAAGGCACCTGAAATATATCCGGAAAATGGGTGTTGGCGACCGCCTGGCAAAAGAGCGAGCGGTTGGCCTGTCGGTGGAGGAAAGTGCCGAGGGGGCAGATACATTTTCTCTTCTGTGCGATGTCGCAGACAAACTGCGTGACGAAGATGGTGCAAATTCCATCATTCTTGGATGTGCTGGCATGGCAAAACACCGTGCTGCCCTGGAAGATCACCTGGGTATCCCGGTAATTGACCCGGTTCAGGCGGCTACCTCCATGGCGGTCGGAATTGTTCTGTCACGAGGGAAATAGGATCCGGCAATTACCGTAACTTATGTTTGTATTCAAACCGTGATACTTGCGGCGGGACAGCGTTTATTGCCGGGACAGAGCACATCATGATATAGCAGAACACCTTTATGATGATCCTGCAAACAGGAGCGAAAAGCGACCGGCGCCGGTGCGCCGCCCCAGCGGAGGCCGGGCGCAAGCCCGAATAGCCGAGAGCAAAAAAAATCGAAACTGTATCAAAATAAAGGTGTTCTGCTACATTACTCAGAATCCGTCAGAGAAGAAAAAATGGACACATTGAAGCTTGGACAATCACGGATAATGAATTTCCTTTCCGGACTGGGCGGCCTGACCATGGGAAGTCGTTTGCGACGCTGGTTGCAGAATCCCGGAAAAATACTTCAGGGAACCAATATTACAACAGGGCAAATAGTGGTCGAAGTTGGTTGCGGTCCCGGGTTCTTTACCCTGGATGCCGCCCGGATGATCGGCGACAGCGGCCGCCTCATCGCCATCGAACCATTGTCTGATTTTGTTGACAAGGTCAGGGACAAGGTTGAAAAAGCCGGGCTGAAAAATGTTGAAGTATTAAAACGTGATGCGTTGAATACCGGATTGGAAGACAACAGTGTGGATTTGGTCCTGCTGTTTGGTGTCGTGCCGTTTCCAACTCTCCCGCTCAGCAAACTCCTCCCGGAAATGCACCGAATTCTGAAAACCGATGGTACTTTGGCAGTGTGGTTGTTCCCGACAACTTTCGGCGTGCCAACAGCTATTTTAAAATCCGGTCTGTTTAGCGAGATTGGCAAAAAGAACGGTGTTTACTCATACCATTACAGGGAAGAAACCGTCTGACCAGTTCAATGCGGCTGATATTTGGCTTTCGGGTAAAATTGGTGGTGTAAAGAATACACGGTCTGGTCGAATGATCGCTTTTCAAAGGTTGAAAGTGCTCTACTCCTCAAAGCGACCAGTGGCATCACGATCGCGCTCGTATCGTTTCGTCAGCGGAAACGGCGGCAACCAGGACTCGCGACGGACGGTCCAGCTTTCGTAGGTTGGCATCAGTTGGTCAGGGGCATCCAGGGATCCCAGGTTCACTTCGATTTCGTCTGCGGTGCGTGCGAAAATGGACGAGCCGCAGCGCGGACAGAAAAACCGTCCGGCGTAGTCGCGTGTCTCGCCATCGATCGTCACAGCATCCTGAGGGAACACCGCGGAAGCATAGAAAAGCGCCCCATGATGTTTGCGGCAGTCGAGACAGTGACAAAGACCGACCCGGTATGGGAGCCCTGACGCCACAATCCGAATGTTGCCGCAAAGGCAACCGCCCGTAAATCGATCCATGCTGCGTCTCCTCTAAAATCAAGCTGTCGCAATATTTACAACGAATCCCGTCGGGCGTCCATGAAAGTTGCGTCAGCCATTTTTGTTGCCCTGTTTAACGTCGCTGATTTCTGGTTATCGGATATGGTTGGTGGTGTAAAAAAGATATAGCAGAACACCCTTAAAATGATCATGCAATCAGGAGCGAAAAGCGACCGGCGCCGGTGCGCCGCCCCCGCGGAGGCCGGGCGTAAGCCCGAATAGCCGTGAGTAAAAAAATCAGACTGAATCAAAATAAAGGTGTTCTGCTACACAACAAGCGTATCAACAATGATGTGTTTGATCTGAGATCAAATCGCTTAGAACTTTCTCCGTGGCAATAAACAAATCACGTTATCAATACGTTTTCTTTCAATCAACCATTCGCCAGCTTCCCAAACGTGTGTCCAGTCAATCGCCTTGATTCCATTTGCACATTTTGGATTCAAGAACTCATTCTTGTACTCAATTTTGATCAATCTATTGTTGTTCAAAAGAATTTTGTACGATGATCGGGAGCAACCGCCGCCCATATCGTCGCATATACTTGTTTGGACCATATTAAGCTTATCATTCCAAATCAGATTGAAATGGGTATCGGTCACTTCAATGGATCCTGGCATGGGAGAAGGAAGAAACAATTGTCTCCATTTCAAAAAACTATCAGGTGAGACAGTGCCGTGGAGACCGCGGATTGACAGAATCACTCCTTTTGATTGCTGTCCAACAACCGTGGCATTCCTATTGGTGACAAAAAGATAGTTCCCTGATTCAATCTTTCGGGAATAACCGGTCAAATTCTGGTGCTTCCATGAACTCGTTCCCAGATACCTTTGTAGCTCGACTGGAAGAAACCGTAAGTCAGATTCCTGAATGTCCGGATTGTTATTGAATTTTTTCTGGAATTCTCTGCTATCGATGGAAGTCTCTTTGTTATTGCTTCCAATGCCTGCCGGAGCACAAGCAGTAAGGATAATAGTAACAATCAACAAGAATACGACTTTTCTCATCAGTGCGATATGTGCATCAGTCATGTGAATTTCTAGCTATGTGTTTCCACCGCAACCATCCCAAGGATGTTTTCACACGGTCAGGGTCGGTTTTTCACCTCCCGCACTCTTCCAGTTAGTTATGCTTGAAACATCATTTTCAATTGCGTATTTGAAAGTAAGGAGCAGACTGTCTTTGTTCTTGATGGTTACCGTTCAGCACAAACTCGACTGTCACGATACCGGACAATCTTTCTTTCACGATCTTTCAGGCTGGTTGAGAAACTGATGAAAATGCGTAGATGCAGCACGCATGCCGGTGTGCAGGCCACTGGTAGTCACCGGTCAGATTGTGCTATCCTCCCCCATGGTCGCGATCGCAAAAGTATTATTGTTTCTCCAGATTGTCATCATCGCCGCGGCAGTGGGGGCGGTTGTTGCGTTCCTTGGTCTGTTGTTGGTTGCCGGCTTGTCGGGGGCCGATGATGTCAATGGCGGTCTGGCGATGGGTGCGGCAGGTTTCGCGCCGGTCGGGGCGCTGGTCGGGGCAGCGCTGGGCGTCTGGCTGGCATGGCGGATGATCGCGCGCACTAGTAATGCCGTGATTCTGGGCGCTGGCTACGGTCTTGCATTACTGGCGGGCGGGGCTGTCGGCGGGTGGTTTTTCTATCAGGAAATGACCGACGGAAACCCTTATGCGACGGGCGCGGAACCCACCGTTCTGATCGAATGGCGTCTGCCTGAAATGGTCCGTCACGATTGGGTCGACAGGATTTTCCGCTTCACCATGCGCTCGTCTTACATGGACTGGACATTGAGTAGAGGCTGGGACGAGCCGCGCGCCCGCGACGAGGATGCGCGCACCATTCTGCGCATGTATGCCAAAATCCGCTGGCGTGTTAGCGGGCGGGTCTTCCAGCTCTGGCGCGCTCCCGCCCATGATGATCGCATTACCGTCGATCTCGGCCTGCCACGCGACCCCAGGCCGACGCAGCATTATGGTCCCTGGCAAGAGGTTGAGGGCGCTCCGGGCCACGCCTACCGTACCCGCATCATCGTTGAGTGATGATGCCGAACCAAACCGTATTCCACGCTGCAAATATCGACAGGCAATGCTACCAGCCGCCGCCACCACCGCCACCACCGCCACCACCGGAAGACCCGCCGCCTGAGGAGGAAAATCCGGAGGACGAACTTTTTGGTGTCGGCAAGGCTGCGGTGAAACTCGATTCGATGTTGTTGGCCATTTCTCCAAATGTATCACCGATATTGTTGGTATTGAGCCGGCCATGATACCATCCGGGTGCATAGTGCGCTGCGGCAATTCCGGCTGCCGCCGCAGTCAGCAGCCATGCCTGGAACGCATCAGACCATGGTTTTTCAACCCCCAGTGCAACCGCATAGGGTAATAAAGTTTCATAATGTTCAGGTGACATTTGCGGTGCACCAGCCATGTTCATGCGGTCTTTTTCAGCCAGTACCAGATAGGTTTTTAACCCGGCTATGACGTCCATTTTCTCCCGGCCCAGTTGTGTTGGTGCTCCCATCAGAAAGAAGAACAATGCGTTGAGCATGACCAGGCCCAGCAGGCTTGTCAATAAAATGGGTTGGGCTTGCAGATTTCCCAGATTTGACAAACCGACAAGCCCGCCAGACAGGAAAACAAAACCGAAAACGACAACTGAAAATATGGCAGAGATTTTACCGAACAGATTGCCGCTTTTACGAAATTCCCTGGTCAGTCTGGACAGGATAAGTGTGCCAAAAACTCCAACCAGAATTATCGGAATAAAAAGGACAAGGTCGGATTCCACCACGCCACCGGTTACTAATACTGCGATCAATCCGACTACACTAAAGAAAATGCCGAATGCAATCGAACCGCGATTGTGCTGGTAATAGTTCTTTCGGTGTTCACCCTCCATCGCACTGACAAATTTACTATGCATTGTTTTTACGCGACTGCCACTGGATTTTTTGATTGTGATTGACCGGCTTTTGTACTTTTCCAGCCGGTCCAGCAAAGCCGCTTCGCCAACCGGTATATCCGGTGCTTTTGTTTTTGCTGTTCGCATAATGGTCGGTTTGGCGTCCAGGTCTTCCAGTTCCACATAGCCCTTGACGGCAAGGTTAAGCAGAGCAGCCGTCAGTCCCTTCCAGGCATTGGAGCCAAAACCTTTCTTGTCAACGTAATTCACCAGCGCCGGCGACAGGTCTTGCGGTGTATCCCAGCGAGGAACGATCACCCCAGCGGGCAGATCGCGGCCGACTTTCCGCCAGCGCCAGAAGTAAAACAGGCTGGTAAATAAAAGCACCAGAACCGATGTGATCTCGGCTTTGTAATCCCGCCAGATCCACAGCCATTTCTTTCCACCAGGCACGGGTTTAAAACTGCCAGCGGGCATCTTGATGCCGATGGTCAGGCCTGAACGACTACCCAGCGCTCTGGTCGTTGAAAAAACCACCCGCTTACCCTGATCCTTAATTGTGGCAGTTGCAAATTTATCGGTGGAGCCGTAGCGGCCGGTAAAGAAAACGGTTTCATAGGCTTTGATATTGTCCGGCAGGGTAACCGTTGCACTTGCCTCATCAATACTGAATTCCCATTCTGTACCGGTGACATTCCAGAACAGTTCATCATGGCTTTCAAAGAAACGCAATTGGCGGTCTGTGCGGTAGGTGATTTCATAAGTGTGCAGACCATCGGGGATAAAGACATCTTTGTCACCGATATAGATGCGGGTAAAATTGCCGCTGTTTTCAGTTTTCCACGGTTCCTTTTTGCTGTCGCGTTTAATCCCCAGAATATCAAAACCGACGCGGATCAGTTTACCGTCTTTGTTTTCATTGTAGCGTGGAAAGTCCCGGTAAATTCCACGTTTGATGCGGTTTCCTTCCGACACAACCGTGATGGTTTCAGTAATCAGCAGGTCGCCATCTGGTTCTATCGTGATGTCAGAATGGTATTTTGCGATTATTTCTGTTGCGCTCAATTCACCGATAATTGCAAACGAGCATAATAGCGAAAACAGCAATACGAATTTTCGAAGTATTTTTTCAACCGATGCCATTTCCCGATATCCCTCTAGTCGAATGAAACTTCCGGCAGCGCCCGATCCGCATCATTGTCCAGTTCAAAATATTCCGACATTTCAAACTTGAATGTATTGGCGATAATATTGGAAGGGAAGCTTTCCACTTTTACGTTCAACGCCCGCGCCGCTCCGTTATAATATCTGCGTGACATTTGAATTTCATCTTCCATATCAGCCAGGGCGGATTGTAATTCGAGGAAATTTTCGTTGGCTTTCAGATCCGGATAATTTTCTGCGACCATCATCAGTTTTCCCAACGCCTGGGACAACATTCCCTCCGCCTGGGCACGCCCTGCAATATCTCCCGAAGCAACATCACCAACACGCGCACGCATCTTTGTTACATTTTCCAGTGTCTCTGATTCATGTTTGGCAAAACCTTTCACAGTGGCCAGCAGATTGGGTATCAGATTAGCCCGGCGCTTCAACTGAACATCAATGCCGCTCCAGGCCTCGCGTGTCATTTGCCGGGATTTGACCAGGCCGTTATATGCAATAATTGCGTAACCGGCGAGGGCCGCCAAAATGACAATGCCAATAATATCCATGAAATTAGCCTTTAGGGTTGGAATAACGGTGTGCGTTGCGCCTGAATATACATTGCTGGGGTATTAACTCAATTGTCAGGGCCTGAAATTCGAAATCTGTTCAGGCATTTTTTACACAAACCTGTACCATACTGGATTTGGCGAGGTTCCCGGGATTCGTGCTCCACATGATTTTATCACCATGAAGGATACCGGGTGGTGAACCAAAGGATGACAATGCCATGCCATCACTGGCTAACATGCCGCCAAAACAGCAATCAACCAGGCTGGTCCCATAAATTGCAATATGGCAGAACACCTTCAAAATGATCATGCAATCAGGAGCGAAAAGCGACCGGCGCCGATGCGCCGCCCCCGTGGAGGCCGGGCGCAAGCCCGAATAGCCGTGAGCAAAAAAATTCAAAACTGAATCAAAATAAAGGTGTTCTGCAATAGCTAGTTTTGTTTGTGTCTGCTCATCGATATGGTGCACTTTGTTTGCCGGTTGATGACACGGCTTTATCCGGCAAATATAGTTTGCTAAGACAACGTTGCAAAGTGGCAAATATTCTGTTGTGAAGCCGGAATTTGGCCATGGCTCCCGATTGCGGTCCAGGCAACATGCGGTTTTTACTACTTTGGGAAACTTGATTGGAAACCAGCGAGCATTATTTTAGTATTGAGCCCCAGTTCCAGGGTCTATAATCTGGGTTAATGGTTCAACTGCAATACAATGGAGTCGAACCACGGAGTCGCACCACCAAAATATCGGGCAGGTAGTTTCAACATGGCAATGATGGATAACGTCAGAGCGAAAATTGGCAGCATAATGGCCAGGTTCCTGGTCATGGAATCATCGGGATATGAGCCCTATACGCCTTCCGATTTCAAGACTTTGTGCTCCATTCTGCAACCCGGCGATATATTGCTGATTGAAGGAAATCAGCATGTTTCCACCACCATCAAATATCTGACCCAGTCCACCTGGTCCCATGCCGCATTCTATGTCGGTGATTTTCTTCCTCGCCCTGCTCCCGACGAGAGCGGCAAAAATCCTGAGCGGCCAAGATTGATAGAGGTAAATCTGGGTGCCGGCTGTGTCGCTACCCACCTGTCGCGTTATCAAGATTTTAATACACGTATTTGCCGGCCGGTTGGTCTTTCAGATGAAGACTGCGCAAAAGTGGTTGAATTCATGATTTCCAAAATTGGTTTGAAATACGATTTGCGTAATATATTTGATCTGCTCAGGTATTTTATTCCAACACCTCCGGTTCCCGTATCCTGGCGCAGGAAAATGCTTGCTTTTGGTTCCGGTGATCCGACCATGGCCATATGCTCTTCCCTGATTGCCCAGGCCTATCAGTCTGTCAATTATCCGATATTGCCGGAGGTGACACTGGCACCAGGGCGCACTTCCGCGAAATCCGCCTATTCGAAAACCGAAATTCTTCACATTCGCCACCATTCGCTGTTTGCCCCCAGAGATTTCGACCTGTCGCCCTATTTCCAGGTGATAAAACCATCTGTTCAAAAGGGTTTTGACTATAAAGACCTGGCATTCAGCGGCGAGACATCGAAACGGGATGTTCTTCGAAAGCAGTAAAATGCTGGAACACATTTAATCAACGCGGGGTTATTCGCAAATCAAATATCTGCAGTTTTTTCCGTGACAGCCTAAATCAAAATGCAGGTGGTCACTGTGATACTGGTCAGCGTCCGGTCCCAGCACGGTGGTAAAGTTTTCACATGCCGCCTTATGAATGGTGCGAAGGAAAAGGCCACTGATGGTTGGTTCCTGACTGGCATCTCCCCAATCACGTTTTACCAGTATCTCCTCGCCACTTTCCAGTCTAAAGCCCGTAATATCAATGGCATTGGCAAATCCGTGTTCGGAAATTCTGCCATCGGGCTGATTATTGCGACGCCGGCATTGATATCCTATACCTGAGAGGATTACGCTGACGCTTGATCCAAATGCCGCTTCGGCGGCTTTATTCAGTTTTTCTACCCAATCAGCCATTGCACTGGCAGTACGGCAATTGATTTGAGGAAGCGATGAAAGTCTGACCTCACCGGGCACCATTATTGCCTCCAGGGCAAGTGGTGAACGTTCGCCGCAATCACCTTCAATGATTGGCCCAAGAAGCCTCGCGCGGATCCTGCCGCGTATCAACGCCGGACAGGCTGACTGATAAATTCGCTTCGGTTTTTCAGGGTCTGGTTGTGGCATCGGGGCGTCGATTTCGGGTCTTGGCTCGGGCACGCCGATGGTTTCCTGCGCCTTACAATATCCAATCATTGCTGCTACAATTGCCAATGATGAAAAAACCGTATTGCATCTTGTCCCAACCCTGCTAAATCCCTTGTCCATGACAGATAATACCCAAATTCCACGTGAGCAAATTCGCAATTTTTCCATCGTAGCCCATATTGACCATGGCAAGTCAACTCTTGCCGACCGGTTAATTCAGGAAACCGGTGGCCTTGCTGATCGTGAGATGAGCGAACAGGTGCTCGATTCGATGGATATTGAGCGCGAGCGCGGTATCACGATCAAGGCCCAGACAGTACGCTTGCGTTACCGGGCCGATGATGGGAAAATTTATATCCTGAATTTGATGGACACTCCGGGCCATGTGGACTTTGCCTACGAAGTCTCCCGTTCTCTGTCTGCCTGTGAGGGATCACTGTTGATTGTCGATGCATCTCAGGGAGTTGAAGCCCAGACTCTCGCCAATGTTTATCAGGCTATCGATAATGATCATGAAATTGTGCCAATCCTGAACAAGATAGACCTGCCCGCCGCCGAACCTGAACGTATCAAACAGCAGATTGAGGAGGTTATCGGTCTTGATGCATCTGACGCCATCGCCGTATCTGCCAAAACAGGTGAGGGTATTCACCAGGTGCTGGAAGCAATTGTAACCCGCTTGCCGGCACCTCGCGAAGGTGATGAAAATTTGCCGCTAAAAGCATTGCTGGTTGATTCCTGGTATGATGCCTATCTTGGCGTGATTGTTCTGGTGCGGGTCATCGATGGCCGGTTGAAAAAAGGCCAGCAGATAAAGATGATGGGTACCGATGCGAAATACATGGTTGATCGCGTCGGTGTTTTTACGCCCAAAATGGTCAATGTTGACAGTCTTGGCCAGGGAGAAATCGGCTTTATCACCGCATCAATCAAGGAAGTTGCCGATACCAGGGTTGGTGACACGATAACCCAGGACAAATTTGAAGCGGCCGAAGCACTTCCGGGATTTGAACCGGCGCAACCGGTGGTTTTTTGCGGCCTGTTTCCGGTCGACGCCGCTGATTTTGAAGATTTGCGTGCGGCAATGGGAAAGCTGCGTTTGAACGATGCAAGTTTTTCATTTGAAATGGAAACCAGTGCTGCCCTGGGATTTGGGTTCAGGTGCGGATTTTTAGGCCTGTTGCATCTTGAGATCATCCAGGAACGGCTTGAGCGCGAATTTGACCTTGATCTGATAGCAACGGCGCCTTCAGTCGTTTATGAAATTACCATGAATGACGGTACCATGGACAGGTTGCATAACCCGGCTGACATGCCTGATGTTGTGAAAATTGCGGAAATTCACGAACCGTGGATCAAGGCGACTATCCTGACACCGGACGAATATCTGGGTGCAATACTGAAATTGTGTCAGCAGCGACGTGGTATACAAACTGATCTTACCTATGTCGGTAAACGTGCCATGCTGACTTACGAACTGCCGCTGAATGAAGTCGTATTTGATTTCTATGACCGCCTCAAATCGATTTCAAAGGGCTATGCCAGTTTTGATTACCAACTGATCGGCCACCGTGAAGGCGATCTCGTCAAAATGGGTATATTGGTCAATGAAGAACCGGTTGATGCGCTGGCGATGCTGGTGCACAAAAGCCAGGCTGAGGCCCGTGGGCGTTTGATGTGCGAAAAACTGAAGGATCTGATTCCAAGACATTTGTTCAAGATTCCCATCCAGGCGGCGATAGGCGGCAAGGTGGTAGCCCGTGAGACTTTGTCGGCAATGAGAAAAGATGTCACGGCAAAATGCTATGGCGGCGATGCAACCCGTAAACGAAAATTGCTCGACAAGCAGAAAAAAGGCAAAAAGAAAATGCGCCAGTTCGGGCGGGTGGAAATCCCCCAGGAAGCATTTATTGCCGCGTTGAAGATGAGTGATGACTAAGCCTGATTATGGATCTGTGACCTGATTCCTGAAACTGTTGCGATCGATATAAATACGAAAATCACTTTCCTCAATCCAGGCGCGCGTAAAATGTCGTCTGGGCTATGAAAATCCCTGTGATCAAGTTGCAGAGATTATCAGTCATGTGGCTTTTTATGCCGACAAGGTAGAAACAAAAACAGCATATTCAATTTCTTCAGTGCTCAACCTGTACCACGAATAGTGCTCTATATCTGATATTGCCGGGCCTTGCTCGCTACATTTCGCCATCAACAATATTGCGGAAGCTTATATTGCCAAAAAGCCCGGGTATAGATACGCTCGGATTTTCTTTGGAGTTTGAATCATGAATGTACCGGTTGCACCAATTATTCATTTGGAATCTGGAGGCGCATCGCGTGAGTTTGATCTGAACCATCCGGATATGCCTGAATGGCTGGAAGAAATTGCCCTGTCAAGTGGCGGTTATCCATACGAAAAACGCATGAAACGCCGCGAATATGAAAAGACCCTGGAGAACCTGCAGGAAGAACTGGTCAAGGTTTTATTCTGGATGCAGGAAAGCGGTGAGCGGGTGATGATAGTTTTTGAAGGGCGGGATGCGGCTGGAAAAGGTGGTACCATCAATCGATTCCGCCAATATCTGAATCCCCGCAGCGCACGAACAGTAGCGCTTTCGAAACCTTCAGATGTAGAACGCGGTCAGTGGTACTATCAACGCTATGTAGATCATTTCCCAACATCCGGTGAATTGGTTATGTTTGATCGTTCATGGTATAACCGGGCCGGTGTGGAACCGGTAATGGGTTTTTGTACATCTGGTCAACGGGACAAATTTTTACATGATACGCCGAATTTCGAGAAAATGATTACTGATGAGGGAGTTCATTTTTTCAAGTTCTGGCTGAATATTGGCCAGGAGATGCAATTGGTTCGTTTCCATGAACGCCGCCATTCAGCACTCAAAGTCTGGAAACTTTCACCCATCGATATCAAGGCCCTGTCAAAATGGGATGAATATTCATCTGCACGTGATCTAATGTTGACCAGCACCCATACTCAAGATGCTCCGTGGACCATTGTCAGAACAAATGACAAAAGGCGTGGGCGTATCAATGCTATTCGAAGCGTGTTGCTTGCATTGGACTACAAGGACAAGAACCTGGAAAAAATTGGTGAAACTGATGACAATATCATTGGCAAAGGATCGGATTTTTTCAATCAATTTGGTGCCTGATAGTTAGACCGTTTCTTGTTTACACGGAAGCATTTGACCGGTTATTCACGTTTTCTGGCAAGGCATGGTTTTCGCCTTGGTCTTTATGACCACAAGAAAATCATAACGCTGTCCAGAGTGCGTGAATAACCGGCCTTTGGTGAAC
>JAAEMP010000102.1 GCA_024225445.1 Hyphomicrobiales bacterium
CACTTTGTACCCGAGCTATTTTTCCAAACGTGGCATTCAATTTTTGAAGACAAGGCTCCCGGTCGAAATTTTTCTGTATAAACCATTGATTCAGAAAAGATAATCTGCGCCAGCAAGTTTGCGCTGAGATATCTTGCGAGATCATTGTCTTAACTACGCAGTTGGTGAATTATTCGGGCTAGCAGTTAATCAAGTTAAAGTCTGATTCAAATTGTAACTATAGTTAACTTGAATTGGATGAAGTCTTTAGCGCAGAGTTGGTATTTTTTTGGTCCAGTGGCCACAGATAGTAAGCGCCCAGATGGTCACTCACCGGCAAGGTAGTTCCAGGGCAATAGTTCATCAATGCGATTGTTGAATATCCACGAACTTGCGATGGATTACGCATGTCGCTTAGTGGCCTGTAAATTCCTTCCCGGTATTGCGATGAGATAGAGAAAGATTTGGGAGACCACCGCTATTTGCAATGGTCCCACTGATGATTCAGTCATTTTCACAGGTTTTGGAATTACGACCAATTGCCATAATTATTTATCTTACCAACGCCCATTATAGTGACGATTACCATAATAGCGGTTGCGGTAGTTGTTGCGATAACCATAGCTGCGATGGCCATAGTATCTACGATGACCATATTTGCGGTAACCATGGTGCCTGCGATGACCGTAATTGCGGTAACCATAGTGCCTGCGATGACCATAATTGCGGTAACCCCTATTATATCCATAATTCCTACGGTAATTACGGTGTCCACGGTAATAATTATAAGGGGTCACGCCATTATAATAATAGTTTGGTGGGCCGATGTCGTTTTTAAATTGCGGATAATATTGATAACCGCCACGATAATGATAACCTGAAACCAGTTGGATATTCGGGTTAGCCTGTGCACCAGATAGAATGGCAAAATTGGCGAGTATCAAAGTGAATATGATGCGATAGATATTGTTCCGCGTTTTCATGGGTTGTCTCCACTGTTTATTCAGTCATACGCCCCTAATATGGATATCATTTATTGGTGATTGAAGCAAATTTTGGCGCATGTCTGGGTTCTGGTCCATCGCGATGATAGAATCTGGTGCTGATGGGTGGTAACAACAATTGTAATACCAAAACAAGAAATCCCGGCGGGTTCAGGACCGGGATTTCCTTTTCTGGATGGAGTACCGGGAGGATGCTTTCTTGTTTGATGAGTTCACGATATCAGAAGCCTTCATATGGTGGTGTGCAAAAATGTACACTACGGAGCAGGTGGCTATGGTAATTTTTAGCTGACAGCCGTTATTTCTATCCGACCCTGCTAGCCCATTTTGGGGGAAATTTACTGTAGAAATGGGTTGCTTGATACCTTCAAACCGTCGCAAATGTTCAACGTCCACCCATACTGGAGCTACACTTATATCCAATAAAACAGCTCGGATTGTCTTTTGTTTTTGCTTGAAACCTTCGTCTTGAATCACAAGAAGAAGGTTTGGCAACAATTCTTTCATATCTGTTTTTGCCGGTGGTCATAGCCAATGCACCACGTTTCTTGACCAGATCTGCTGCACTTTTACATGTCATCTGACGTACATCCGGTCTTGCTTCTGCAGGATCGTCAGTAAAGACCATCGACAACAAAAATATCATCGCTGTTATAAATCGCTGATTCATAAAATCCATCCCAAATTCGTTAGAAGTACTTGTCGTTTGCACTTGCATCAAGCAACATTAAAAATCGCAGGCAATATGGTCGCTCCCCTGTAAGGTAATTCCAAGGTAGCAGTTCGTCAACGCGGTTAATCCTGTTGATCAGCCCCATTGATTGGCCCAGTTTGAATGTTAGTGCGTGACTTGCGTTTGGTCCATCAGGATGATTGCTGATACTGATGGGGAAGTTGCGTTTACTATGCCTCTTATACCGAAGCGAAATAAACCAATCATCCAGTATCTGGAGAACAGCTTCGGCATGGGTAAGATTGCCTTCTTGATTGGCAATGAAAGCCTCAAGAGAAGCAATTTGATATGCGCTCAATGATATTGTCACTTCTGTATCTGGATCACTCATAACGATCAATAATACACGCAAATTCAAATACCCAAAAAGATATCAATATTAAATGTGAATGCCGCTACCACGGGTGAGGGCCACAGTGGGGTTTTGAAAAATTAGGGATTTTGTCTACCTGAATACAAACGGTTTTGTATGACCACCCAGCGCTTCTGCACTTGTTAAGCAGCAGATACAGTCTGGCGTTTCCTGCGCCAGCCGAAGAACCCCATGAGAGCAAGTCCGGAGCCGAACAAAGGGAGCGCTGCAGGGAGTGGGACAGCGGGACACTGAGGATACCGAAAATTCCTCCAGTCCGGTTATTGTAAACATTGTACCTGATTTGCCAAAAAACTCCGCCCTATAACTCGATTCTCCTCTTCGATTAAAATCGCCATAGAAATAGCCTATATTGCCATGTCCTGTTAGAAGGGTAGAATGCACTACCAAGTCGGGCGCTGAAGAAAACCAAGGCCCCGTATTTAAACTATTCACAGTCTGTAAATTTGTACGCTGCCGGTAAATATATCCGTCAGTCAAATTAAACAAATATGCATCTTTCTTTGGCGAGTAGTTGTAACTGTTGGGGTATTGGGAGACAATAATCTTTTGACAGATTTGGTTTTGGTCGTTGTCAGCTTTTAATTTCTATAAGTTGCAAAGTCAGCTGTGGTTAGATCAGATAATCTTTGTTGGCAGATTGGATATCTGAGAAATGCATTCAGGATACCCTTTTTGTCTGATTTGAATTTGAATCTTGTTTCCGCGTTTACGAATAGTAGCCATGACGGAGCATTACTGTGACAGCAGCGAAATTATGGGCTTTTGTATTTTGTGGGATTTAGCCTAAGTCATTAATAACATAACATAAATATGGTGGGCGTAACTGGGATTGAACCAGTGACCCCTTCGATGTCAACGAAGTGCTCTCCCGCTGAGCTATACGCCCGTTGCAGAGCCTTTGATCAGGCTCATCCAACAACACGCGATACACCATGAAATAATAGTCGCGTCAAGTCAGGCGTGATGTAAAAATAATCCCGGGTTCAGGCTTGTTTGCGATGTTCGATCAGATTGCCTTCCCAGGCTAGTGCGGTGGCGATGATATATTCCAGATCATCGTGTTTGGGAGCCCAGCCCAATCGGGAGGTCAGACGGTCGCTATTGGCAATTATTGAGGCAATGTCCCCCTCGCGTCTGGGTGCATGGCGTATTTCAAAATCACAGCCTGACACTTTTCTTACTGCATCTATCACTTCCAGTACGGAATAACCCCTGCCGTAGCCACAATTGGCGGTGAACTTCAACCCGCCGCCGCGCAGGAAATTCAATGCATAGTAATGGGCATTGACAAGATCGGATACATGAATGAAATCCCTGACCCCGCTGCCATCACGGGTATCATAATCGGTGCCGTAAACCTCGAGATAATCACGGCGTTCAAGGGCTGTTTCACAGGCGAGCTTGATCAGATGGGTGGCACCTTGTGTGGACAGGCCAGCCCTGCCGGCCGCATCGGCACCTGCAACATTGAAATAGCGTAACATGACATAACGCAGATTATGGGCATTTGCCACATCGCGGATCATCATTTCGGTCATCAGTTTCGACGAACCATAAGGTGACATCGGCGTCAGGATAGCATTTTCGAGAACCGGGTCCGAATTTTCGGGCGGGGCATAAACGGCTGCAGTGGAAGAAAATATGAATTTGTCGACGCCACAATTGACAGCGGCCTGGACAAGGGTTCGAGATTTGGTGGTATTATTATCATAATATTTGAGAGGATCCCTGATTGATTCCGGGACAACAACAGAGCCGGCAAAATGTATGATAGTAGTAACCTGCTCGCGACGAAGGACCTCTTCCACCAGTTGCTGGTCGTCAATGTCACCTTCGACAAAAGTGGCTCGTTCGGCTACGGCCCAGCGAAATCCGGTAATCAGATTGTCCAGTACCACGACATCTTCGCCATGATCCAGCAATTCCCAAACCATATGGCTTCCGATATATCCGGCTCCACCTGTAACCAAAACCGACATCACTCACCCCTGTTTTTTTGCTTTATGGGTGGAGCCTATCATCCAAAACTTAGGAATAAATAAACTCTTGGATGGCATTTTAGCTATCAGTACAAGGGTTTATTGACCAAAGAATTTTATTCCTGTACCCAAACCATATATCCAGATGAGTTTCTTTTGAAAATGACTAATATCAAACCAGTGAGAAAAGCAGTATTCCCCGTAGCCGGGCTTGGCACCCGGTTCCTGCCGGCGACCAAATCGGTGCCCAAGGAAATGCTGACGATTGTCGATAAACCGGTTATTCAATATGCGGTGGAAGAGGCTCGCGCTGCGGGCATTGAGCATTTTGTCTTTGTTACCGGGCGCAACAAGGCGGTTATTGAAGATCATTTTGATATCCAGGTTGAACTGGAGTTGACACTCCGGGAACGTGACAAGCATGATGCGCTGGATCTGCTTGCAAGTTCGCTGCCGAAAGCTGGCCAAACCAGTTTTACGCGCCAGCAATCGCCTTTGGGACTGGGCCATGCCGTATGGTGCGCGCGCGATATTGTAGGTGATGAACCTTTCGCATTGCTGCTTCCCGATATGGTGATGCAGGACAAAAAGGGCTGTTTGTCATCGATGGTGGAGTTGTACAACAACACTGGCGGAAATATCATCGCCACCGAGGAAGTGGCCTGGGAGGAGACCCATAAATACGGGGTGGTTGAAACCGGCAAAGAGGTCGATGGGGGATTTGAGATAACCGGTATGGTTGAGAAACCGAAACCGGGAACCGCCCCATCCAATCTGTTTATTAATGGCCGTTATATTCTGCAACCGGAAATATTTGATATCCTGAGCGGGCATGAAAAAGGCGCGGGTGGTGAAATACAGATTACTGATGCGATGCTGAAACTGGCAAATCTGCAGGAATTTTACGGGTTTCGTTTCACCGGGCGTACTTTTGATTGTGGTTCCAGGGAAGGCTTTATCACCGCCAATGTTGCCTTTGCCATGTCGCATGAAGAGCTGGCAAAGGATCTCAGGACAGAATTGAAAAATATCCTTGATGAAGTGCAGCCAGAGTAAAAAATTTCCGGGTTACTCCAAAACGACCTGTTAGCGCTGAAATTTGATACCCAGTATAGCAGTGGTGGCATCATATGAACTGCCCATGTCAGAACTGTCGAACTTCTCGTGTGAGAGGTCTCCGGTAATCGACATGGCACGGTTTAACCAGTGCTCGAAACCCAATCCGGCATTGTATGTGGTATCGAGGCGGCCAAGGCCCGGATAATCGGTGCGGCTAATACCTAAATTTGCGCTGACTTGCAGATTATCCCGGATCCTTCGTGTCAGCATCAACGCGCCCTCATAGGTGATCGCTCCACTGTCATCGGCCGAGGTGGAACCATCCACATTGGATGCGAGCGTCAAACCAATATTGGTGTCACGCTGAGGTGACCAGTTCATATTAGCATCTATGACAAACCCGGAAAGTGCTGCAAGCCCCGGATCAACATAATCCCGATTCAGATAACCAGCAGAAATCTCACCATTGAGTTTTTCGCTGAGATTAACAGCGATGCCGCCACGCAGTTCATAAGAAGTGCTGTCCCGACGCTGGCCATTGCGGTCGACCATCAAGTCATAAGTATTATTTGTATAAGAGGCCTGAACGAAGGGGCTGAAGGCAAGGTCAATATCATAGGACAGGCGTGCCTGTACTGTGTGACTGGTGAAATTCCGGTCAGCCTGGGACTGCACTCCGCCGCCGGATAATTTCGCATTCTCATATAATTGCCGTTCAATGCCGGCCCGAAGGGTGAAACCAAAGCGATGCCCGGTACGCTGCAGGTCGGCGAATGCACCAAATGTATGGACACCGGGCTCATTGATGGCCGTTTGTGACAGGTTGACGCTGGAAGCGGATTCGGTTTCAAATTCATAATTGCCACCAATCGTGGCCTCATAACCATCGATCAGATCAAGCCTTAAACGAGCATCAATTTGCGCACCGGGATCGGGATCAATCTGGGAATCGAAATTTGTTTGATATTTCCCTGCGCCAACGATTTCCAGATCATGTCGTGACCATTCGGAACGCAGGGTCATATCCAGTTCAGTTTGCGATACTGCGCCGCCGTCTCCCATAGCCGCATTTTGCCGGTTTGTTGTATAGCCAATACCTTGTTCGACAATTGTTGTCAGGCGTAACGATCCTATCTGAATTCCTGTTGGTGCAAAGGGATCATCTTCACTGACCGGTCTGGTTCCCGGTTCCACGGCGCTGGCGGGAAGATTGGAACGCGGTGCGGCACCCTGCTGATTTTCAACCACCTCCGGTTCAGGGACAATCTGAGTGACAACAGGAGTTTCATTTGCATCAACGGGGAGGGTTTGATCGTTTGCATCAACCGGAAGGATTTGACTGTTTGCATTAGCTGGAGCGGCTTGATTGTTGATCACTTGCCCAATTGCCGGCGATGATATAGCGGTGACAATTATCAGTGCGGAAACAAGTACAGTTGCATATGAATTGATCAATCTGCCAGCATCCGTCAAATCTGCCATTTTGGAGTGTGCGACCGGGCAATCTGTCCCTTTGGCGGTTTGGTGAAACAACTGGCTATCCGAAATATTGTTGGGTTTCTTTCCAAAACGTAAAGAATTGTGGTTAACGCTTTATTGCCAAAAACCTGTTTTTCGCAGTAGATTATGGTCAGGAACATAAAAAACAGTATCCATCACGACGTATTTCCGATATTCGAAACTCCATGAACGCAAAAGATATTTTAAGCTCCGCCGCTCGTACGATAGCGATTGAAAGAAAGGGACTGAAGGCCCTGGAAGAATCGCTGAGTGGGCAATTGAACGAACCATTTTTGAAGGCTGTTGAAGTGTTTGCCAGTATATCGGGACGCCTGATCGTCACCGGTATGGGAAAAAGCGGCCATATCGGCTCAAAAATTGCCGCGACTTTTGCTTCAACCGGAACGCCTGCGTTTTTTGTCCATCCCGCCGAGGCAAATCATGGTGACCTTGGGATGATCACGGCCAATGATGCAATCATGGCCATGTCATGGTCTGGAGAAACAACCGAGCTGAAAGGGATTCTTGCCTATTCGCGGCGTTTCAAGATACCGCTGGTTGCACTGACATCAATTGCAGGTTCCACCCTGGCGCGTGAGGCTGATATATGCCTGATCCTGCCGCGTGAGGAAGAGGCTTGTCCTTTGGGGCTAGCACCGACAACATCCGCAGTGCTGCAACTGGTTGTTGGTGATGCTCTGGCGATTGCCCTGCTGGAAGCACGTGGGTTTTCGCCGGTTGATTTCAAGACATTTCATCCGGGAGGCCAACTGGGTGCAAATCTTACCCAGATTGGTGATCTAATGCATAAAGGTGAGGAATTGCCGCTGGCATCTATCGATACCTCGATGATTGATGCGGTTACTGTAATGACAGAAAAGGGTTTTGGTTGCATTGGCCTCATCAATCAAAAAGGCAATCTTGCCGGTATTATTACTGACGGCGATATCCGAAGAAATTTCGACAGGAATATGGCTGGCATGAGCGTGTCGGATGTGATGTCGCATAATCCGAAGGTTATTTCCACCTCAGCCCTGGCAAGCACCGCTGTTTCGATGTTGAATGAAATCAAGGTGACGGCACTGTTTGTGACCGAGGATGATAAACCGGTAGGTCTCATTCATATGCATGATCTGCTGCGTGCGGGCGTTGCATAGAGCTTTTCCGGTGACATGGATGTTTCCGCTTATTACACGCCTATAGTCGACACGGGGTCTTGCGTGGGGTTGCGGGAAGTAAGGATTGATGCGCTCAATCGGGGGTTCGCTCAACCAATAGTGATCAGGCAAGGGCAGGTCCTCCTGCCCACTTGAACCACAACATCCTGTACCAGATTTGGATCCCTGTAGTTGCGCATGACCGAGTTATGGATAAAGCACCGTTTTCGGTTTGGATTATTATCGAGATTGCGACACATCTATTATCGACAAAGTCTGCCAGTAGGTGACATGCCAGCTATGTCATAATCCG
>JAAEMP010000103.1 GCA_024225445.1 Hyphomicrobiales bacterium
GATCAAGCTCCATAACAGCATTTTCAATATCATCAGCTCTGCTGCGGCCCAGAGCGGGGTGAGCAAAGGTCCGGAATTTTTCAACAATACCATCGCGGTCGATTGGATTGACGTGCTCACCCGGAGCTCTGACAATGCCGGAATCCAGCCGGTCACCATCCCTGGTGATAACAACTACCCGCCCAAGACGGTCCTGAGGAAAGTTCTCATTGCATTCGCCACATTCGGTGACTGTTGTTGCAGCGACCAGGGCCGCCACGTCGCCATCTGTGAAAGTCTCTCCGCAGACTTCACGTGCGCCAATTTGCCCAAACACCAGAGCAGCCGCCACAGGATAACAGATGCTGTATTGGGCTTTGCCCGTAGTCTGCGGGATATCCCGGGCCAAACGGGTCGCTTCATGAAAGGAATGGATTTCAATCCCGGCTATATCATCTGCGGTAATGGCGTTTTCAGTTCGCAAATTAAGCGCGGCCTGAATTGGCGCATGGGCCCATCGACAGACCGGAAAGAGTTTTACATTCTGTTTGCATGTCAACCAGTCCCTTCCCAGATCAGCCCAATAGATGGCAGCGGCATCGTCTTCGATGGTCAGGGCTGGTGCACCCTCAAAACCGGCCAAAGCCAGCTTTGCAGCGCTGACACCGACCATCGAACCCCAACCTGAGCCATCATGCAACATTGTCGGGTTATCGATCTCGCGCATCATCTGGCTGCGTGGCCCATGATATTCGGCGATTCCGACCGCCTGGCGCAAAACATTTGTATCAGCGCCATGCAATCGCGCTCCCAGGGCCGCTACGGCCAAAGCAACCCAGGCACC
>JAAEMP010000104.1 GCA_024225445.1 Hyphomicrobiales bacterium
TTCAAATGGATTACGTGCATTAAGGGCAGGGAAGGTGTAATTTAACGCGTTCCAGGTGATGGCCAAGATTGATAGTATGAATCATAAAGCGTTGAAAAATGTAGATAAAACTTTTGCCGTAGCCCCGATGATGGATTGGACTGATCGTCATTGCCGGTTTTTTCACCGTGTGTTGTCCAAACATGCATTGCTTTATTCGGAGATGATTGTTGCAGATGCTGTTATTCGTGGTGACCGTGATTATCTTTTGAATGGTTGTGATGAGGTTTCTCATGTTGCATTGCAACTGGGTGGCAGTGATCCGGCAAAACTTGCAATAGCTGCCTCGATTGGCGCGGAATATCGGTATGGAGAAATAAACCTCAATGTCGGTTGTCCCTCAGATCGGGTGAACTCGGGCACATTTGGTGCCTGTTTGATGCGTGAACCGGTTCTGGTTGGAGAATGTGTCAGGGCGATGAAAGCTAGTGTTTCCATTCCTGTAACGGTTAAATGCCGTATCGGAGTGGATGATCAGGATCCTGGTCCAGCACTGGACAGGCTCGCCAGGGAGGTGTGGAATGCCGATTGTGATGGATTATGGGTTCATGCTCGAAAAGCCTGGCTTGAGGGATTAAGCCCGAAACAGAACCGAGATGTTCCTCCGCTGGATTACTCGCGTGTTTATCGACTGAAATCAGAAAATGCTAGGAAATTTATAGGTATAAACGGGGGTATTAAAGAATTGAGTGAAGGTGAAAAGCACCTGAACCAGGTCGATGGTGTTATGATAGGGCGTAGCGCCTATCACCGTCCCGCGATGTTGCGACAGGTGGACAAGCAGATATTTGGTGCAACGGAAGCATGCGTTTCTTACGTGGAAATATGTCAAGCAATGTGTGATTATGCAGAAGATCATCTGAATAAGGGTGGGCGGTTACACCAGATTACCCGCCATATGATCGGGCTTTTTCACGGTTTGGGTGGAGCGCGCAGATACCGCCAGATACTGGCAATTGAGGCAACAAAAGTTGAGGCGGGTCCGCAAGTGCTTGAGCAGGCGTTTGGTGCAGTGGACTTGCAGATTATCGACAATGCTGCCTGAAATTGCCAAAGCCAGCATTTGACCGGATGGACTCTTGAACGCAACAAAATCCGGCATAATCACTTTGTAAGAAAAAATTGACGCCATTGGGTAAGTTGGCTATCTGGCGGGGATGGAATTTTTGATCCCTTCAGATGAGTTGTTGCCCTTTGTTACAGCATTGATCATATCCGGTCTGATCGCCGGATATCTTGCGGGTGCCTTTGGCATAGGCAGCGGTGCGGTCCTGGTTCCGGTATTCTACCAGATGTATACTCAACTGGGGGTAGATGATGCGGTACGGATGCATATATGTGTCGGGACTTCGCTGGCTATCATCATACCCACCTCGATCCGCTCTTATTTTTCACATGTGAAACGCGGCAATGTTGATCAGGAACTTCTGAAATCCTGGATATTTGCGGTGCCCCTGGGCGTTGCCGCGGCATCCCTGATATCGACATATCTTTCAGGCGCGGGATTGCGGGTAATATTTGTCATTGTTGCAATTATTGTCGGAATAAGACTGCTGTTTGCAAAGGAATCGTGGCGGTTGGGCGATGATCTGCCAAAAAATCCCGGTAAAACACTGGTTGGCGCAGGAATTGGTTTTCTGTCTACCTTCATGGGTATTGGCGGTGGGGTGATGAACAATACCTTTATGACACTTTATGGCAGGCCTCTGCATCAGGCAGTCTCGACATCAGCGGGTTTGGGGGTGTTGATTTCCATTCCAGGTACGATTGGTTACCTGATCGCGGGTTATCTGGCAGACATTGACAGAGGTATTCTGCCGGCATTTTCCATTGGCTACGTTAATCTCCTGACTGTTGTCTTCATTATTCCGCTGACAATCATAGGGGTGCCGTTTGGCGTACGCTCTGCCCATGCATTGTCGAAGAGGCAATTGGAGATTGCTTTTGGTATGTTTATGCTATTCGTCGCCGGTAGATTTACTTATTCTCTACTGACGTAGTCTATAGCACTTCCGGTTTAGTTCATTCAGTCAATATCATGCGATCACCGCGAATTTCGAAACTTCGTAATCGATTGATGAAATTCATGCCAAGCAGGCTTGTTTGAAGGTCATTCTTGCGAGCAACCATAACGGTAATATTTTCATATTTGATCGGGCCAATGGAGATATTGCTGATTGTCGCTCGCGCGCTAGTGGTCATGCCATTGGCAGTTGAAACAGGAATACTGTAATGCAATTTGCCGGTGTTAATTCCCGCATAGGCAGCATCTGAATTGGTGAGAACAATATCAGTGGCGCCAGTATCGATCAAAAATGTTACAGAAGCGGAGCCAATCGCGCCACGCGCAATAAAGTGGCCTGAATTATTTCGGATCAACGTGATTTTATTGCGTCCATGTGCATCTACGGTGGATATCGGGCTTCCCGGAACAAGACCACCGGTTATTTTCGAGGCAATATCCTGCAATTCATACCGGTGAGTATAAGCGGCCATGACAATCAGAAAAATTGCAAGCCAGGCGACCAGTTGTTTCAGGGTGTGGCCAAGGGGCTGGCGGGCGGTTAGTACGGCAGAACCGATTAATGTTGCCCAAATACCCATATAAACAACGGCCGCAAAGCGGTCACCACTGATTGACGGCAGGGAATTTTGTGTCTGGCGAAGGATGAAGATAATCGCTATCAGACCGATTAGTCCAGCGGCGATGATGAACAAGCGCCCATTCATGATATGGTTCTGGAGAAGTTGTTTTTCAGTCCGGCAATGATACTTCGTCTGGTTTTAGGCCGCCGTGGCTTGCGTTCGACCATTTCAAATCTGGTATTAAGGTCGGATGTTTTTTTATTGTGCTCATCATCCGGGTAATTTGTCCACTTGCTGATTTCATCGCTGGTGCACCCGCGGCCGAAACAGTAACCGGACCTGTCGTCGATAACACATACAAGAATGCACGGGGTGGATATTGATTCCATAATGCAAAGAGATAATCGTCTGAATTTGAGATACAAGGACATTTTTGAAGATATTTTATACCGTCAGCGGTTGTAGGTCTATAAAATCATATTGGATTTTTGACTGTATAGGTCAACAACTGCTGAAGGCAGGCCTTGTTGTATGGGATGAGTTTTAAGGTGCAACCCGGCTTCGCAATTTTATCGTTTCCGGGGGATCTGTTTTCTTGTTGAATTTACCGGTTATCCGAGTCATATCCATTACTCGATGGCTTGGGAAAGTGGCAATAACCTTGGTACCTTCACGCAGTTTAGAAATAATCTCAAACCGGCCACCATGCATATGCATTAAAGCCTGGACAATCGGCAGACCAAGACCCGAACCCTGTTCCGCACTTTTAATGGCGATAGAACCCTGGCCAAATGTTGACAAAACAACCGGGATTTCTTCTTCGGGAATACCCGGTCCACTGTCAATGATACTGACATATTGACCTCCTGTACTTGTCCAGCCAACCTTGATGTCAATCGCACCACCGCTGGGGGTGAATTTAACTGCGTTGGATAGAAGGTTCAGGGTAATCTGGCGAACGGCACGTTCATCAACCCAGATTTGTGGCAGATCAGACTCATTATTGATAGATATTGCGATAGCCTTGTTTTTAGCCCTTACCAAAGTCATGTTGCGTGCTTCTTCAACAATATGTGGCAACGAGCAGGCGGATTCGATCAATTTCTGCCGTCCAGCTTCTATACGGGACAAATCAAGAATTTCGTTGATGACTTTGAGCAAGTGGTCTCCTGAGGAATAAATATCGCCAGAATATTCCCTGTAGGTTTTGTTTTGCATTGGCCCCAGGGTTTCATTTTTCATTATTTCCGAAAATCCCAAAATGGCATTTAGAGGCGTTCGCAATTCATGGCTCATGGTGGCAAGAAATCGTGATTTTGCCATATTGGCTTCTTCTGCTCGACGACGTGCTTCTTCCGAAATGGCCCGGGCCGTTTCCAATTCGGCTATAAGGGTTTCGTTTTCACCTTTGTGTTTCATTTCAGTTAGAACTGATATCTTGAAGCGGACAGCCAGAATATAAAAGAATACCAGTGAAACGATCAGGATTACGCCCATCATTATCATGGATGGATTGTTTGGGAGCATGAATCTGGTGGCCAAAATCATAGTTGGTGGAGCGCATATTATCAGGACACTCAATCGTATTCCATATGAAAGCATGGCAGTTACGGCCTGGAGAACCAGAATGGTCGAGAATTGAACAATTGAGTGAGCGCTTTGAATGACAGAGGAAATCCCTGCGAGCGCGTACACACTCCAGCACAGGCCCAGCAACAGATGGTTAAAAAGAAATTTAAGGCGCCATTTGGCTAGTGTTTCTGCCCGATCCTTCTGTTTGAGAAATTTGCCGCTTTGATAGGATAACAACAGGTAAGATAATGCAATGGTAAAGAACCACAGGCCTGCGGCGAGCGCGCCATAGTTAGTGTAGCCGACGACTGCAATTACCAGAGTCAGCACAGGCATTACCAGTGAGGCATTAGCATGGTTTCGGGCAAAGTTTTCAGTCAGTTCCTGTTCATATTTTATTGGATTGGCTGATCTGGAAGTAATGTCTCCACGTAGTTTTTTGACCGTATTGCTGGTGTCGGAACGCCTTTTCCGGCGGTCAACGACCGTTTTGTCCAGTGAATTGGAGAAGGTGGTGTTCATGACTTGACTAGCAACAATTCTTTAGAGACGGATTTAACAAATTGCACAGTATATGATGGAAAGTGTTTATTGGATGCTATTGATAATCAGAATTGGTAAATATCCGTTTACCAGTTTTGATAAATATTAATTTGTGATTTCATTTTGGAATTGAAACGAAGACTATCGGGGCAGGGCACAGATTGAGCAAAATCGCAGACATTTTTTCAACATTGGTGATTTTTGTTTCGATTGGGTTGCTGATCATCTGGTTGTCATTTGATCTTGATAAAGAATATTCCGGTTTTATTACGGTGATTGACGGCGACACCGTGATAATTGATCAGGAAAAAATCAGGCTCGAGGGAATTGACGCGCCAGAATTGCGCCAGGAATGTACTAAAAACGGCAAATCCTATCAATGTGGGCAGATATCCCGCGAGTATTTGAAATCTCTTGCACGCCGTGGCCAGATGCTTTGCAAAGCCTGGCAACGAGATAAATATGAGCGGTTGCTGGGTCGGTGCTATGTCGGCCAGATCGATGTTAACGGACAAATGGTTCGCAACGGTTGGGCGGTGGCTTTTGGCAATTATTACGCTCAGGAAAAACAGGCACGCGAAGCGGGATCCGGAATTTGGTCAGGTGATTTTGATCGTCCAAGGGAATGGCGAATAATACATGGTACTATTGAATGACCGCTAAAGGCAGGTAATGATAACTGATTGAAAAAGGAATTTCCAAGCAGGAACAATGACTAATGAAACTTTATAGCGGAGGCATCGCTCCCAATCCCAGGCGGGTTAGTATTTTTCTTGCTGAAAAGGGAATAGAAATTGAAACCCGACAATTCGATATTGCCAAACTGGAACAAAAGGGTGAGGAACTGACAAAAGTCAATTCCCGTCAAAGACTCCCAGTGCTGGAATTGGATGATGGTACGGTGATTACTGAAACCGTAGCGATTTGCCGGTATTTTGAAGAAACCCATCCAGAGCCACTTTTGATGGGAATTGATATGCTTGATCGGGTGATGGTGGAAATGTGGCAGCGTCGGGTGGAACTTGAGTTTTTTTTGCCGGTGGCATTCGCTTTTCGCCACCTTCACCCTGTAGCGGCCGATCTTGAACCGGTTCAGGTGCGCCAATGGGGTGAACTAAATCAGGACTGGGCAAAAAAAGCCATGAGTGGGCTGGATAAAGAATTGAGTACTCGGCAATATATTGCTGGTGACCGTTTTACAATTGTCGACATCACCGCTTTCTGCGCCTACCAGTTCTTGAAACCGGCGCGTATTGATTATCCGACTGATCTGCCTAGCCTGCAACGCTGGCATGGTGAAATGGTGCAGCGTTCAAGTACAAAAAAATAGCGTTCATCCGGAGCAGTGGATTGGCAGGGAATAACAGACTGAGTGATTTAACCAATGAAATTTCCCGTTGCAGGATTTGTTGTGATCGATCGATAACAAATCCGCTGCCGCATGAGTCACGCCCGGTACTGATAGCATCAACCAAAGCAAAAATTGCTATATGTGGGCAGGCACCTGGCGCCAGGGTACATAAATCGGGGATCCCATTTACGGACCGCTCGGGCGTGCGATTGCGAGACTGGATGGGAACTTGTGAAAAGGATTTTTACAACCCGGCTAAATTTGCCATTGTTCCAATGGGATTTTGTTTTCCAGGGCTGGATGCTAAGGGCGCAGATATGGCACCGCGTCGTGAATGTGCCTTGGCCTGGCGGAGGAAAGTGATAGATGCAATGCCACAATTGAAACTATTGTTGGCGGTCGGGATTTACGCCCAGGCCTGGCATATTGGTAAACGGCGTAAGAGAAATCTTACTTGCACGGTTGCTGCATGGCGTGAATATCTTAATGAATCTGAAGCGCCAACTATATTGCCATTGCCGCATCCTTCCTGGCGTAACAATTCATGGTTGAGAAAAAATCCGTGGTTTGACAAAGAGTTATTGCCTGTGCTGAAGAAAATGATTCAAGTCGAGCTGAAGTAGATTTAGTAGTTTGGGGACTTCCGGTTATTCCGGGTCTTTTGGTCGTCTTTTCGAGTGTAGACTACCATCAAAAGTAAGTCCCAATTCGAGGGATTTTCCTCCGAATTTTTCACGCACCTTGTCGATTGCTTTTTCCACTTTGGCATGTTTTTCACCTTCAACATCTACCAAATCGTGAGGATCAGCCGAATCTTCTGAACGGATATTTGACAGCCCAATACCGATCAAACGATAGCTGCTGCCATCGAGTTCTTTTTTCATCATGGCCCTGGCATTTTTGTAAATTTTGTCAGCGAGCTGTGTTGGATCAGGCAAGCTGTGGTTTCTGGTGCGACTTTTGAAGTCGGCTGTTTTCATTTTCAGAACAATTGTCTGACCAGCGAGATTTTTGTTTTTCAGTCGATCTGCCACCTTTTCACACAAACGACGCAAAACCGGAGCCAGTTGCTTGATGGTTGATTTGTCGGTGTTAAAGGTAGTTTCACTGCTGATGCTTTTTGCACCTGATCCCGGTTCGACACGGCGACTATCCTGCCCTTTAGATAATCTTGCCAACCGCAGGCCAAGGGAACCATATCGGCGAGCCAACTCATTTTCTTCCATGTCCTGTATCGCCGCGATATCATGAATTCCGTCATCAGCCAGCATTTTTTGGCTGACCTTGCCTACTCCCCAAATTATCGATACCGGCTGGTTACGTAAGAAATCGATGGCTTCGGCTTGCCCAATGACCGAAAATCCACGTGGTTTTTCTATATCTGAGGCAACCTTTGCCAGGAATTTGCAGTAGGAAAGCCCGACCGAAACGGTTATCCCGATTTCCCTATTTATCCTGTTGACCATGTCTACCAGAACCTTTGCCGGAATTGACCCGTGCAAACGCCTGGTGCCGCTTAAATCGATGAATGCTTCGTCAATCGAGATCGGCTCAATAACCGGGGTCAATTCTCGCAGCATTAGGCGCAACTCATGACCGGTTTTTGTGTATTTTTGCATATTTGGTTTAATCACCACGGCATCTGGGCAGATTTTCAGCGCCTTGAACATCGGCATTGCTGAATGAACTCCGCGCACCCGAGCGATATAACAGGCGGTAGCAACCACTCCCCGCTTGCCGCCGCCAATAATTACCGGTTTGTTGACTAAATCGGGATTGTCGCGCTTTTCAACAGAAGCATAAAATGCATCACAATCTATATGGGCGATTTGCAAATATGCCAATTCATCATGGGAAAGCATACGGGGGCTCCCACAATTTGGGCAACGCTTGTTCATCACGACAAATTCGTTCCCGCAGTCCCTGCAAATTGACAATGTTGCTGCTTGCGGAAGTTGATCAGAACTGGGAGTTTTGCCCGGGTTCAAGTCTTAAATTCTCCTCTGTCATCATCAAAATTGCCATCAAGACGGTGCTGGGCACCGGCAATATCTTCAGGGTTAATTGAATATTGCGCGCAAAACGCCAGCAAAGTTGCCTCATTACTCATAAAATATTCCAGAATTCCAGAAAGAAATTCCGTTGAATTGGCACTGTCACGCAATGATGCGGGGTCACAGCCACTAAGCGCAAGAAACCGTTGCAATTGTTCCTCATCTCCAGCCAGATATTGCAATCCTTTTATGGCAATCATTTCGGATTGTTTGGCATTACTAGGGTCAGGACTCATTAATTAAAACCATTCTGCGCCACTGACTTTGTTTTAAGGAAAGGCGTAAACCCGCAGGAAGTCGTCTGACTTTCAAGGGCTTGCAACGTATCCAGAGGCAAAGTCAGTGTCGCCCGCAGGGTTTGACAAGGAGGGCACGCCTCCTGGTAATAAATGCTCGAAAAGGCACCCGGATATATTTGGGCCTGTTCTTGCGCTTTCTTATCAGTATTCGAACCCTCCTTGTCAAACACAATGGCGTTAATTAATGAGTCCTGACCCTAATCATTATTTTTCCTGGGAATCTGTCCAGAATTGCAAATTTTTAACAATATGGGTGTTTTGTGGGTTCTGTTTGTCTTTCGTCAACGAATTTGGCTTAAAAAACAATTCAGAGCAATGCAATTTGGCCAAAAGGTTGATTTTGACCGGTCAGTGCTGGCGGAGACAAGTATGAGCAAAACTGTGATGATTGTTGAGGATAATGAGCTCAACATGAAACTGTTTAACGATCTGTTGGAAGCCAATGGTTATAACACGATTAAGACAGATGACGGGATGAAAGCTCTTGAATTGGCAAGAACCCATCATCCCGATTTGATTTTGATGGATATACAATTGCCGGAAGTTTCAGGTCTGGAAGTCACCAAATGGCTGAAAGAAGACGATGAGCTGCACCAAATTCCCGTTATTGCCGTGACCGCCTTTGCAATGAAAGGTGATGAAGAACGAATTCGGCAGGGCGGGTGCGAAGCATATATTTCCAAGCCGATTTCAATCAGCGGGTTTATTGAAACAGTAAAAACTTATTTGGGTGATTTGTAACGTTAGGAATTGGGTCTTATGACCGCGCGTATCCTTGTAGTTGATGACATTGCTACCAATGTGAAGCTTCTTGAAGCTCGTTTGATGGCTGAATATTTTCAGGTGCTAACTGCCAGCAATGGCCGTGATGCGCTGGAAATCTGTGAAAAGGGATTATGTGATCTGGTGCTTCTGGATGTGATGATGCCTGATATGGATGGCTATGAAGTCTGTCAAAGGCTAAAAAACAATCCAAAGACCTCGTTTCTTCCTGTTGTTATGATTACTGCACTGGATTTACCTGAAGATCGGGTTAAAGGACTGGAATGCGGTGCTGATGATTTTCTAACCAAACCGGTCAATGATCTGGCGTTGATTACCAGGGTAAAAAGTCTTGTGCGGTTAAAATCCCTGACGGACGAATTACGTCTTCGCGCACACACCAGCAAAGATTTTGGCCTTGAGAAACTAATCAGCAGAAATTCTCTGGAATTCGAGCCGAAAGAGCGAAAAATTCTGATTGTCGATGATCTGCCGTCCTCCTACGAAAAAGTTGTCCATGTTTTGGCTCGGGATCATTCAGTAACTGTTGCAACCGATGCACAGCAGGCATTATTTCGAGCAGCTGAAGAAGGTTTTGATGTAGTTGTAGTTTCTCTGGCATTGGGTGAATACGATCCACTTCGTTTTTGCTCGCATCTGCGTTCGCTGGAACGCACCAGATTGCTGCCGATATTAGCAATTGCCGATTATGAGCATGAGATGAAAATTATCCGGGCGCTTGATCTGGGTGTCAATGATTATATACGTCGCCCGATTGATCCGAATGAGTTGTTGGCGCGAATTCACAGCCAGATCAAACGAAAAATCTATAATGACCTGCTTGGCGATTCGATACAGCAGTCAATTGAGATGTCGGTTCGAGATGGATTAACCGGGCTTCATAATCGGCGTTATCTGGATTCGTATTTGGGTGAGATGGTCAAATCCGCCCAATTAAATGATAAACCATTGTCCCTGTTTATCTGCGACATAGACCGTTTCAAGCTGGTTAATGATCGACACGGACATGATGTGGGTGATGAAGTTATTCGGGAATTTTCTGGCAGAATTCGCAAAAATGTTAGAAATATTGATATTGCCTGCCGATATGGTGGTGAGGAATTTGTGGTTGCGATGCCCGATACTGACACTAACCTGGCCGCAATTGTCGCTGAACGTCTGCGAAGTGAGATTGCGGCGCATCCATTTATTGTCGCCGGTGGATCAAAGCAATTACCGATCACAGTGTCAGTTGGCGTGTCAACATTGCAAGGTGTAGATGATACGCAGTCGAAACTGATTAAGCGTGCAGATACAGCGCTTTATCAGGCAAAATACAACGGGCGAAATCAGGTAATGAGCGATCACGCAGCCTGATCAAGAAAAGTATTTTCCCAACAGTGTTTGAATAACTGAGCTGCGTGTTAACCAAAATGCGTAAGGTTAATCAAAACGAAGTTTTGATTAACCTTATCGAATAGTTGATTTTGATCCAAAATTGAGTCAAATTCGACCAAGGATAGCGGGCAGAATGAAATCTAATCTATCTTAGGCGCTTGTCTGATAGTTTGAATACCCTACGGAGATCTCAGGTCCGCCGCATCTCCTGGGTCCGTGGGGTTCGTCGGTCAGCATGTTGGCATTTGTGGCCTCCTCGTACCATGGCTGATATCGCTGACCGACACCAAATCAAATTGCTGTGCTCAGCACGGTGATTTGGCCAGCGACAAAAGCATCCCAACCTCACCCCTCTATTCGGATCGAACGGTCCGTACAAGTATGATTTTCAGCGTAAAAAACCGCCTGGGTAAAACTCAAGCGGTTTATTGTATTTGATTGTTGAAAATATTGGTGTCCGGCGTTTGGGACGTTTTTCAAATAAAGCGGAATACCAAATTTACTTAATTTTGGTTTCTTTGAAATCTACATGCTTTTTTGCAACGGGGTCGTATTTACGTTTGACCATTTTTTCGGTCATGGTACGACTGTTCTTTTTGGTTACATAATAAAAGCCTGTATCTGCAGTGCTTTCGAGCTTGATTTTGATTGTCGTTGCCTTGGCCATCTTGGGTGCTCTCAATTGGGCTGGAACCAGTTTCCAGCAAACAAGGCCGCTACTTTTCAAGTGCGGCCCCTAACGTTGGGCGCAAATTACTGATAGGAAGCGGAATGTCAAGAGGGAGTTGGAGTGTCCTTTTGTAAAACCGGATTGTGGGATAATATATTTGGTATCACCAATCATATTTCTCCTGGTATTATTCCATTACCTTGCGATTGAAACCGTTCCTTGCAAAATAGTATCGGGGAGCTGAAAATTCCGGATCCAGATTGGGATCGACTTTCAGGCGGTTAATTAATTCTACTAGCATAACTCTTGTGATTTCGCGAGTGTTTGCCGCTATCGCCCTTTGCGGCTTTATCCACTGGAGGTTTTCAAGTTCTCCTGATGGTTTGAACCCACTCTCAGGGGAATAGCCGATGGCACTGGCAGGGGCGGTGAAAAACCAGGTGTCAAAGCGCCTTGGTGCACCAGGTGGTGTAGTTGCCCTCGCCAATAACCGGTAAGATGAAATTGCCGGAGCCATGTTCTGGTCTTTGAAATAATACCAGTCTTTGTGTAAAGGCGGATTTTCTGATTCTTGTCCCAGCAGAATTCCGGTTTCCTCTGCCATTTCCCTGGCGCAGGTCAAAGCCAGGGCACGGACAGATCTTGGAGAGGCGCGCGCGGGCGAATTATTCAGAATACGCTTGGCGGTTAATTCGTCAAATTCATCAACTGAAGATATACTGCCATCGGCCCGGTCAACTGCTCCACCTGGAAATACCAGTGCCCCTGGCATGAATTTAAGAGCCTTGTTGCGTTGCCCCATCAAGATTCGATAGTCGCCAGGTTCGCCATCGACAAGAATAATAGTTGCCGCATTTCGGATTCGGACCGGGGGGCTTCCATCCTGTTTTGCGTTTTGGCGCATTTTGCGCATTTTGGGGGAGCGGATCATTTCCTGGAGACGATCGATTTCTACCTCCAGACTACCGTTCAGGCGGGGCGTATAGTCATAGTGTTTTGTCAAATCCGTGCATCCCTAGCGCCAATTGAAGACTATAAACCAATCCTTTGACTGGCCGCATAAGTGTCACTGCGATCATCATTGCAGGGAGTAACCCACCAATCGCTGTAGTCCACATTCTGAACAGTTCATATTTCATTGAAAACATCAGCAGTGCAACGACTAAATGTCCGACCAGAAATATAATCAGCGCGGTGATGGAATAATTCCTTCGAGCAATTATCGCAACTATACTTTAGCGTTTTAAACTTTTTATAGAGATCACCATTTTTCGCAACCCGGGCATTTGCAGCAGATCCCGTTGGCTATGGCGCTTGAAAGTGAGTGTTTCGAGTGAGTTAAAATTTTGCTTTTTGTCAATTAACTGTCTTTTATCAAGTGTTATAATAGTGTCACCGACGCTGCCTTTTCTTTCGGCCACCAAAATTCTTTGCCGGCCTACCTTGCCTTGAACTGGTCCGCCGCGATCTGGGCAACTTGCCGGTTTTAGTTCCCTCACTCAGCATCTCAAAGAGCAATGCCCCCGCAACGGGTGCTGCTTCAATCAATTTTACTTCCACTAACTGACCCATTTGAAAGGCCAAACCGGTATTTTCACCTACAATAGAATGGCTGGATGCATCAAAAATCAGATATTCATCAGAGATTGTTCTTATCGGAATGAATCCATCAGCACCAGTGTCTGATAGCGTAACAAACAAGCCGGCGCGGGTGACGCCATTGATGCGAGCAACAAATCGTTCGCCAATGGATTGTGACAAATGAGTTGAGATCAATCGGTCAATCGTATCTCGCTCAGCACTGATTGCCCGGCGCTCCGCAATTGAGATATCGGCAGCAATAACATCGAGCATGGCTTCTTCGTTTGGGGTAATTGCTCCCGTTCCCAGTTTGAGGCTACCAACAAGTGCCCGGTGAATGACAAGGTCAGCATAGCGGCGGATCGGGGAAGTAAAATGGGCATAGCGAGCAAGATTGAGGCCAAAATGCCCAATGTTTTGTGGCGAGTATTCGGCCTGGCTCTGGGAACGCAGTATTACCTGATTGACGAGTTCCAAATTATCGCTGTCACGAACCGAGTTCAGAATTGCGTTGAAATGTACCGGTCTCAGATTACCTGATCGCGTCAATGATAAATCCATTGTCTTGAGAAATTCCCGAAAACTCTCAAGTTTTGCCAGAGAAGGTGAATCATGAATGCGATAGATCAGTTGTTGCTTTGTGCGTTCCAGGCTCTGGGCGGCCGCCACATTGGCCTGAATCATGAATTCTTCAACCAGTTTGTGCGCATCCAGGCGATCAGGGACGAAAATACGATCAACGGTTCCATCGGGTTTGAGGACTATTTTCCGTTCAGGTATATCGATGTCCAAAGGCTCACGTTTGTCCCGGCCTTTCTTGAGGCAGGCATAGGCTTCCCATAGCGGCTTCAGAACGCTATCGAGGATTTCGTTTGCCCTATCATCACCTTGCCCATCAATTGCTCCCTGAGCCTGGTTATAAGAAAGTTTGGCGGGGCTGCGCATCAGGATGCGGTGAAAGGAATGGGAACGTTTTCGACCATCAGCCTCAAATACCATCCGCACAGCCAGAGCCGGGCGGTCAACATTTTCTCTCAAGGAGCAAAGATTGTTGGAGATGCGCTCGGGCAACATAGGTACCACACGGTCAGGAAAATATACAGAATTGCCGCGTTTAAATGCTTCTCGATCAATGGCACTTCCCGAACGCACGTACCAACTTACATCGGCAATCGCCACGTAAACAATATAACCACCCTTGTTGTTGTCAGCTTTGTCAACTTCGCTAAAGATAGCATCGTCGTGATCCTTGGCGTCTCCCGGATCAATCGTGATCAGAGGCAACTCCCGCCAGTCTTCACGGCTTTTTTCCATATTTGCGGTTGTTATCGGTTTGAGCGCTGCTGCCTCATCAAGGGCGGATTGTGGAAAGACATGGGGAATATCATTTTCATGGATGGCAATCATCGACAGCGCTTTTTCACTTTGAAACGCACCTATTACCTGAACGACCTTGCCGTTTTTCAAGCCAAATTTTCCGCTTCGGCCAATTTCCACCTCAACCAAATCACCTTCAACACCGCCGCCCGCAGCCTGGATGGAAATATCGACTTCCTTTTGTCTGCGGTTGGTTGGATCAAGGCGAAAATTATCTCCGTGTTCGCGCAAGACTCCAAGAATGCTGGATTTTTGCCTGTCGAGGATTTTCATTATCTTGCCCAGATAAAATCTGCTGGATGTACCATCTGATGTATCGCCATCAGTTGAAATCCGGGCCAGTACCCGATCACCAATTCCCGCTTTGGCACCTCGATCATTTTGTTTGCTAATCGAAACTGTCGGCGCCCGCCCATTTCTAGTTTCATCCCAACGTGAGGGGATTGCCAGCAGGCCGCCATTGCGATCGCGCGCAACAATATCAAGTGTGGTGACCGGGGGCAGGGTACCTGTAGCACTCAGTTTTTTGCCATTTCGCTGCAAAATTCCACTATCCAGTAATTCCCTCAACATGGTCTTTAATTTAATACGAGCCTCTCCCGACAGCCCGAATTCACGGACAATGTCGCGTTTGTTCGTGCGGTTGGGATTTTGGGTGACAAAGTTCAGAATCTCCTCACGCGTGGGAAAATGAGCAGAATCCTTTCGAGATTTTTTTCGGCTTTTTGAATTGGCGCGCTTACCGGGTTTTTGGGTCAAACAATAAACTCGTCATTTTGTTGCCGCGGGTGTTTTACTAGTTGGGGATTTCTTTTTTGCGGTCGTTTTTTTGGCGGGGGTTCTTTTTTTTGGGGCAGCTTTTTTCCTTGCTGGCTTTTTTCCACTTTTGGCAGCTTTGGCGGCAATCATTTCAATTGCTTCTTCCATCGTTACAGAAGTTGGTTCTTTGTTCTTGGGCAAAGTTGCATTGATTTTCCCATGATTGACATAAGGTCCGTACCGCCCATCTTTTATGCTCACCTTGCCACCGCCATCGGGATGTTCTCCGAGTTCCTTCAGGGAGGTAGCGGCCCGCCTGCGACCTCCGCCATTGGCCAGTTTTTCTGCCAGCACACTGACTGCGCGGTTTATACCAACGCTGAAGACTTCTTCCGGGTTATCCAGATTGGCATAGAGACCTTCATGCAAAACAAAAGGTCCATAGCGTCCAATACCCGCAGTGATTATTTTGCCCGATTCGGGGTGGATGCCAATCTCACGTGGCAAGGACAACAACGATAGGGCTTTTTCAAAATCTATCTCACCAGGTGACCAGCCTTTAGGCAAACCGCCGCGTTTGGCTCCTTTTCCTTCTCCGCGTTGAACATATGGACCAAAACGGCCCGAACGCAGGGTAATGTCTTCACCGCTATCGGGATCCTTGCCAAGAATCCTGGTGCCCGTATCCACCGGGGTGTCTCCATCTCCGCTATTGTTGCCTAATTGTCTGGTAAATTTACATTCTGGATAATTGGAGCAACCAACAAAAGCCCCATATCGTCCTACTTTCAGGCTTAGCTGGCCTTCATCACATTTGGGGCATGATCGCGGGTTTCCACCATCTTCACGTTCTGGAAATGCAACTGCTGCCAGCTCAACATTGAGGGTATCGAGTACCTCGCTTACTCGTAGGTCCTTGATATCTTCAACAGAGGCAGAAAATTGCCGCCAGAAATTGTTCAGCACATCCTTCCACTGTAATTTGCCATCAGAGATATTGTCGAGTTGCTCTTCCAAAGCGGCGGTAAAATCATACTCAACGTAGCGTTTGAAAAAACTCTCCAGAAAACTGGTAACAACACGTCCTTTGGAATCGGGAACAAATCGCTTTTTCTCCAGAAGGACATAATCGCGATTTTGCAGGGTCGCCAGAGTTGCTGCATAGGTTGACGGGCGGCCGATACCGAGCTCTTCCATCTTCTTGATCAAAGATGCTTCAGAATAGCGAGCAGGGGGTTCGGTGAAATGCTGTTTGATCTCTATATTGTCTTTATTGACACTCTCACCCTCAGCCAATGGCGGCAACTGTTTGCCATCTTCTTTGTCATCCCCGGCGGTTTGGGGAATTTCATAGGCCTTTAAAAATCCATCAAACCGGATTACCGATCCATTGGCCCGCAGTATGGTAAGATTATCGTCATTGCGTGCTGAGATATCGACTGCTGTGCGTTCGATATTGGCTGAGGCCATCTGGCTTGCAATTGTACGTTTCCAGATCAGGTCATAAAGCCGTTTTTGATCATCATCCAGGCGCGCTGCCACGCTTTCCGGGGTGCGTTTAATATCGGTTGGCCGGATTGCTTCGTGGGCTTCCTGGGCATTTTTTGCTTTACTGGTATAAAAACGAGATTTTTCAGGCAGATATTTGTCACCATAGGAAAGGTTGATCTGGTCGCGGATGGATGGAATTGCCTCCGGAGTGATCTGCACTCCATCGGTTCTCATATAAGTTATCAGGCCGACGGTTTCACCACCTATGTCAATGCCTTCATAAAGACGCTGGGCTACCTGCATGGTGCGGCTTGCGCCAAATCCAAGTTTGCGACTGGCGTCCATTTGCAAGGTAGAAGTTGTGAACGGTGCAGCCGGGTTGCGTTTGGTCGGTTTTGAATCAACTTTGGATACGAGGAAAGATGAGCCTTCCAGCATATTTTTTATAGTAGTTGCCTCTGTTTCATTTGAAATATCATGGCGCTGGATTTTTTTGCCGGCAAATTCAACGACACGCGCTTCAAATTTCTGTGCATGCTGATTAGCTAATGTTGTTGTAATCGACCAGTATTCAATAGCCTTGAATGCTTCGATTTCCTGTTCACGGTCACAGATTAATCGCAAGGCTACCGATTGTACCCGGCCTGCGGACCGTGCTCCGGGGAGTTTTCGCCACAAGACCGGAGACAGTGTGAATCCGACGAGATAATCCAATGCTCGTCGCGCCAGATAAGCATCCACCAGCGGGACATCAAGTTGGCGTGGATTGTCCATTGCTTCGAGAATAGATTTTTTGGTAATCGCATTGAACACAACCCGTTCTACTGGTTTGTCTTTCAACAATTTCTTTTGCCTCAACACTTCCAGAACATGCCAGGATATCGCCTCTCCCTCCCGGTCAGGATCAGTTGCGAGAATTAGTTTATCTGACGCCTTCAGCGCTCTGGCAATGTCATTGAGGCGGGTTTTGGATTTTGAATCAACCTCCCACGACATGGCAAAATCATCATCGGGGAGGACTGAACCATCTTTGGGCGGTAGATCGCGCACATGGCCGAATGAGGCCAGGACCGTATAGTCAGATCCAAGATACTTGTTAATTGTTTTTGCTTTGGCGGGAGATTCCACCACCACAACACTGCTCGTCATAAGGCTTCCTGATTGATTTGGATAATTACTAAAATGATAATTCCTGCGAACAAATAGTTATTAGCGCTGCATATGGGTCATTCAAATGTACGGGTCAATAGCCCACGTCAAGTCAAAATCTGTATTCTCAGATATTAATCCGTTTGCAAACTGAAGGTGATTGGCAGAGTTTTTGCTCTATTAAGTTGAAATTGATTTTTGACAAATGTCTCAATGTGTCTGTGTTTGTTGCATATTTTTGAGCACTAAATGAAGGGGCCCGTGTTGATTAACATGGATACTCTAAATGCGCTCCGGTGATGATATAGCAATGATTTTTGCGGGTTCCCCTTTACTGATATGGCCACGAAAATATGAGGAGGAATGCCTGGGTTTCTACAAAAGGGTAACGAAAATAGAGTGTTGACGGTCCGGCCACCGTAAAAGAACCTGCTTATTGGTTCATAATCAATGAAATTTTATTGCCGGGATGATACTCAATACGTTCTGCGAGGGATAATTCAATCAGGACCAGTTGTATCTGGGATACCGGCATCTGGCAGTGGCGCACCAACTCGTCTACTTCAACAGGTGTTGGCCCCAGAGCCTCGAGGACGATTTTTCGATTATTCATACTTATTTCGGCAGGAAACTTGTCAGGTGCTGATTTGTTGCTTTCCTCACGATTATTGTCTTCCAGAGAGTAATTTTTTGGATTTGGCGATTGGATTTGGATCGGTCGTTCCAGCAAGCGGGTTATTTCCTCGATAATATCTGCTGGATCAGTTGCCAATAGCGCGCCTTTTTTGAGCAATGAATTTGCACCGGCACTTCTTGGATCTAGAGGTGAGCCTGGAACAGCAAACACCAAACGGCCGGATTCGTTGGCAAGACGTGCGGTAATCAGTGAACCTGAACGAATGGACGCTTCAATGACAATTACTCCTAACCCAATGCCGGCGATTATCCGGTTGCGGCGAGGAAAATCGATTGCGCGCGGGCGGAATCCCAGCGGCATTTCACTTACAAATACGCTGCCATTATCCAAAATTTCAGAATAAAATTTATCGTGTTGAGGAGGGTAGATATCATTAACTCCTCCAGCCAGCACACAGATTGTTCCCGTTTTCAACGCCGCCTGATGAGCTGCAGCATCAATACCACGGGCAAACCCGGAAACAACATGATATGGAGCTTTTCCTAGTTCTCCGGCAAACAATTTTGCCAGTTTGAGACCTGAAAGCGAAGAATTCCTGGCGCCGACGATACTGATGGGCGGGTGCAAATTGATGTCCAGTTGACCACGAATACTCAAAAGAGGAGGGGGATAATCTATTGATTTCAAATATCTTGGATAGGCAGGTTCAAACATTCCTACATGTCTGATATTCAATCGTGCAGCATTTTCGATTTCTGCTTCTGCACGATTACGCGGGAATATTCTGATGGATTTCTTGCCGGCCCGATGGGATAATTCAGGCAAAGCATCCAGAGCCTTGGCTGCGGTACCAAAATGTTTGATCAAATCACGAAAAGTTGCCGGTCCGACATTTTCACTGCGGATTAGCTGCAACCAGTCAAGTCTTTGGCTCTCCGAAAGCTGAATACCGGATGTGGTGTCGTCTGAATTTGATGAATTGTGTGAATTGATTGATAGTACTCCTAGTCAATTTTTATCTACTATTGCTGCCTCCAATGCGGTTTTCCTGCCGATTAATCAGTCGGCGAATATTGGAATGATGTTTGATCACCATAATCAATGAAATAGTCAAAAAAATTTCAGCTGCCTGGGGAAATCCGAATAAATATAGTGAGACAGGGGTGACTATCGCAACCATGAGGGAGGCCAGTGATGAATAGCGACTGATGGCTGCGACAGCCAGCCAGACGCTAGCTGCAATGAGTGCGATTTTTAGAGATACCGGAGCCAGGATGCCAAAATATACCGCGACACCCTTGCCTCCCCTGAATCTTAACCAGACTGGAAAACAATGGCCCAAAAATGCGCCAAGACCTGCCAGCAGCCCCATATTCGTTTCCATTCCGAAAAAAAATTCGGCGATCATATAGGCAAACGTGCCTTTCAGCATATCTGCCGCCAATGTTGCCATTGCCAGGGATTTTTTACCGGTCCGCAGAACATTGGTTGCACCGATATTACCTGAACCAATTTCACGTACATCACCCAGACCTGCCAGTCGGGTAAATATCAGCCCAAATGGGATGGAGCCTATCAAATACCCCAGAAAAAGTGGCAGGGCCAGAGACCAGTTTATGGGATCCGGCATATTTAATCCCCCTGTGAATTGAATAAATTTGGTGATTATCCGTTATGGTTGTGGATTATGCGACCAGCGACCATAGTTTGCAACACCATTCCCAAAAATCTTGCCTGCTCGAAAGGTGTGTTTTTCGATTTTGACAATATGTTTTCTTCGCTCATGATCCAGGGTTTTTCCAGATCGATGATAGTCAAATCTGCCCGGCTTGTTTTTTTGAGTGTTCCGCCAGGAATGCTAAAAATTCTGGCGGGATTGGTGGACATGGCTTCGACCAGTCTTGAAAGGCTAATTTTTTCATCATGATAGAGTCGCAAAGCTGCAGCCAGCATGGTTTCCATGCCGATGGCTCCGGTTGCTGCCTCAGCGAAAGGATGGCGCTTTGTGTTGACGTCCTGAGGGTCATGGGAGGAAACAAGAATATCAATTGTGCCATCGCCAAGTGCCTCAATCATCGCCTGACGATCTTCTTCGCTGCGCAGTGGAGGGGAGAGACGGAAAAATGTGCGGTATCGTCCGATATCAATTTCGTTGAGGGATAAGTGATTGATTGATGTCCCTGCGGTAACATTGTGATTGTTATTCTTGTAATAGGCTACAGCCTTGGCCGAATCCGATGTCGATATTTTTGCTGCATGATAATTGCCGCCAGTGAGGGCCGCCAATCGCAAATCGCGTTCCAGCGGTATGATTTCCGCCTCTCGCGGAATACCGGGAAGGCCCAGATTGGTGGCAATCAGGCCCTCATTCATGACGCCGTTTGAAGCAAGGTCAGGATCTGAGCTTTCCTGACTGATGACCATATTAAAATCTTTGGCATAGGTCATTGCCCGACGCAGTAGAAGATTGTTTCGAATGGTGTGCTTGCCTTCAGTCAGCATTACCGCACCGGCTTCCTGCAGCAACCCGAATTCTGTCAGTTCTTCTCCGTAAAAACCTCTGGTGACCGAAGCAGACGGGTAGACATTTACCACTGCAGTATCGCGCGCGGCGCGGCAAACAAAATCAACCAGCGAAACATCATCGATAACCGGATTTGTTTGTGGCATCATGATGAATGAGGTAATCCCGCCCGCTGCAGCAGCAATGCTGGCGGATGATATTGTTTCGCGATATTCATCCCCCGGTTCGCCAACATACACCCGGGCATCGACTAATCCGGGTAGAATATGCAGACCCGATGCATCGATTATTCTGGCTCCATCCGGTGCCCCCGTTTGTTGGGACTTTGGAGCAAGGTCAGCGATTTTGCCGTTTTTAATCAGGATATCGGTCGGATGATCGATGTTCTGGGATGGGTCAACAAGGTGACCGTTTTGGATAATAACCGGGCGATCAGCCATCAAAATCACCGTTCAACGGTTTGACCAGTTCCTCGATAATTGCCATACGAACCGCTACCCCCATCTCAACCTGTTCCTGGATGAAACTGTTTGCTCCATCCGCTACCGAAGAAGAGATTTCCACGCCACGGTTCATGGGGCCTGGATGCATCACCATGGCATCAGGTTTGGCAAATTTGAGTTTATCGCCATCCAAACCAAAAAAATGTGAATATTCGCGCACAGATGGCACTAGTGCGCCGCTCATTCGCTCACGTTGCAATCGCAGCATCATCACCACATCGGCACCGTTCAGTCCTTCTTTCATCGAGTGGAAAGCCTCAACACCCAGATTTTCGATACCAACTGGCAACAGGGTTGAAGGAGCGACTACGCGTACCCTCGCACCCATAGTATTCAGCAAAAGAATATTGGAGCGTGCAACCCTCGAATGCAGGACATCACCACAAATTACCACGGTCAACCGGGCAAGTTTTCCCTTTTTTCTGCGGATGGTCAGGGCGTCAAGAAGTGCCTGGGTGGGATGTTCATGGGCTCCATCACCGGCGTTGATTACCGCGCAATCCACCTTTTGCGCCAGCAATTCAACTGCACCGGCCGAATGATGGCGAACGACCAGCAAATCCGGGCGCATGGCGTTTAATGTCATTGCGGTATCAATCAGGGTCTCACCCTTATTTACCGAGGAAAAACTGACCGACATGTTCATGACGTCTGCGCCAAGGCGCTTGCCCGCAATCTCAAAAGATGACTGGGTACGGGTTGAGGCCTCAAAGAACAGGTTGATATGGGTGCGTCCGCGTAGCACGGTTTTTTTCTTTTCAACCTGTCGGCTGATATCAATTGCCTGTTCGGACTTATCCAGAAGATAGTTGATGTCGTGAGATGACAGGTCGCCAATACCCAACAGGTGGGCATGGGGAAATGAATCGATTTTATGAAAATTTTCTTTGCTCATCAAAAATGGACATATACTTTGAGCAATTGATGAGTACAAGTGTTTGTGTGTCGTTTACCGTGGAAAACTGATTGGCTTTTTTATCAACTGGGAATAAAACTCTTATTATGACAGAATCACAAAAAGCAAATAATGGCTATGCTACCCATCTGGTTGAAAACCAGTCACCATCTTATGGTGGATTTAACGCTTGGCAGAATAATCCATTGCTACAAATAATCTGTGCCGATTTTACACAGCCAGTTATTGAGGATTTGAGCAATCATGGAGCATGGGCCGGGCAAAAGGAAACTATGGAACTAGGGCGGTTGGCGAATACTGCTCTGCCTTTGCTAAAAACTCATGACCGAACCGGCAGACGAATAGATCAGGTTGAGTTTCATCCCGCCTATCATGCATTAATGCGGCGCTCGACAGGGGTAGGAATGCACAATTCTATCTGGAGCGAAAATCCCGAGGAGAACGGATGCCGAAATTTGGCAAGAGCGGTAAGATATTATTTGAGCGCTGGCGTTGAGGCGGGACATTTATGCCCCATCACCATGACCAACGCATCAGTTGCAGCGATCATGGGATCTCCGTCTGTCGCGCGTGAATGGTTGCCGCGTATACAGACCCGCAAGTATGATTCTTCCAACCGCCCGCCGGTGCAAAAAGCCGGACTGACCATTGGCATGGGGATGACCGAAAAACAGGGTGGTAGTGATGTTCGTGCAAATACCAGTTTCGCCGTTGAAGCGGGGGAGGGAATTTGGCGTTTGACAGGACATAAATGGTTTCTGTCAGCTCCCATGTGTGATGCTTTCCTGATGCTTGCCCGTACACCGGGTGCAGCTCACCAGCAGCCAAGCTGTTTCCTTATTCCACGTATTCTGCCCAATGGGGAAAGAAACGGCCTGCAATTTCAGCGGTTTAAGGACAAACTTGGCAATCGATCAAATGCCACAAGTGAAGTGGAATTTGATGGTGTGTTTGGTCAACTGATTGGAGAAGAGGGTAAAGGAATTTCCAGAATTCTGGAGATGGTTACTTTGACCCGGCTGGATTGTGCGATGGCGTCTTCGGGTATGATGTACGCATCTCTGGCAGAAGCAATACATCATTGCAGATATCGCAAGGCCTTTGGTGAAACTCTTATTGATCAACCGTTGATGGTTCGTGTGCTGGCTGACATGGCGCTTGATGTTGCTGCGGCAACTGCACTTTCAATGCGGTTGGCAAAGGCCTTTGACCGGGCATCTGCCGATCCGGCAGAGGCGGATTATGCAAGGGTAATGACGCCTGTGATCAAATACTGGGTTTGCAAGATTGCTCCCAGCCTTATTTATGAGGCGATGGAATGTCTGGGGGGCAACGGCTATGTCGAAGATGGAAATCTTGCGCGTCATTTTCGTGAAGCTCCGGTGAATGCGATCTGGGAAGGCTCGGGCAATATAATGAGCCTGGATGTAATGCGGGTAATTAGAAAAAGTATTCAAATGTTGCCGACTGTACTTGCCATACTGGAGCGGGATCTGGGAGAAGGGTCTGCCAAAACCGTCGAGGTCATTCGGACAGCTGCGGGAATGGCAAGTGCGGACCCCGGCTCGGCACGAATTCTAACCGAACAATTGGCACTAACTGCCGCAGCAGCAGAATTGAGACGTTTGCGGCTTGGTGAATTGGCTGATGCGTTTATTGAGTCACGTTTGGGCGGTCTGTGGCGATCAACCTATGGCATGCTGGACAATCGGTATGATGTACGTGGTATTCTGGATACCTGGTATCCGCAAGGTTAGGAATCGGAACCCGGTTTGCTGATTTGATTCCCAAGAATGAGTCGCACAGCGACAGCCTGCCATGTAAGGATCGATAAATTAATTCTAACAAATTGGCCCTGAACATATTCCAATTCTTCTGTTGCATCCCCAGCCAACCGCTTCAGATGCATCACTCTACTTAACCGCTGCGACGGTCTCTTCGTTATCAAGCGACGAGTGAAGCCTGGTACAGAAATATTCAATAATGTTATGAAATCGCCAGTTCTGGTCAAAACAGGAAAGATAACGATTGGCTTGGGCGCAGTGTTGTCCTATCTGAAAACACGAGTGTTTGATGATCGTTTTGAATTGTTGGCTATTAGTGGCCTTTTTTTTGAGTCACTTTATTTGATCGCAGATAATTCCTCGTACATGGCAATGAACCACTTTAATCGCTGAGTAGCCTGTTGATGTTCCTTCATTCGCTGTGCCGCAGCAGCGATAATATTATCAGACATATCTATACTCCAAAAAATCCACACTACGACATTGCAGTCAAGCTTTTGATTCAACACAGGGTTGCATCAATATGCTTATGAAATTGATACTATCCTGAAAATGTCACATTAAATTGACAACAACTATATTTATACTGAAACTTACAGTATCTACTTATACTTCTATTGATTGACCAGGTTCCAATAGTTTAACCTTGTTGCTCTCATCTTCCAGTGCGGCAGTGAATTTGTCAGCGTTCTGGTCAATGATGTCAAATGAACCAAAATGACAGGGCAGGATGGTTTCAAATTGAAAATAGCGCCGGCAGGCGAGGGCGGCAACTTTTCCACCCATGGTAAATCGGTCGCCAATTGGAACAATCCCGATTTGTGGTTGATGCAATTCGTGGATCAATGCCATGTCACCGAATATATCCGTGTCTCCCATATGATAAACGGTTTTTCCACCATCAATATGCAGTACCACGCCACACGGATTTCCCAATGAATGGGAAACGCCGTCTTCGTCCATATGGGTGGAGGAGTGAATAGCCTGAACAAAGGTTACGCTGAAACCAGGATATGTGACTTTTCCGCCGGTATTTGTAGGATCGATATTTTTGACACCCTTGTTTGCCAGCCACATGCACAGATCAAAATTGGCGATTACCGGCACATCGTTTTGTTCGGCAATTTCTATTGTGTCACCGACATGATCGCCATGGCCATGGGTGAGCACAATGTGGGTAGTACCTGATATAGCCGCGCTAAAACCCGATTCATCAAACGATGGATTGCCTTTTAGAAATGGGTCGATCATAATTTTGCTGTTGCCAAATTCCAGACTGAATGCCGAATGTCCAAGCCAGGTAATATTCATGTGTTTTCCTCAAATGTGCTAGGTAGTTACAGCTGTGATTGTTTCATATATTGCATAGACAGCTGGATTAGCGATAGTAGTGTGCCCATCAGCCAAATTCATTAACCGATGAATGTCAATCAATGGACAATATCGTGAACATAGAAGATTTGCCAGCGCTTCACCAGCGGGGTCAGCGTTTGGCGGGTATTGACCTTGGTTCAAAAACCATTGGTATTGCCTTGTCAGATACGCTGTTAAGTATTGCATCTCCCAGTCACACGATCAAACGTCGAAAATTTGCCGGGGATGCCAGCGAATTACTGGAATTTTGCAGGCAGCAAAAAGTTTTTGCCTTAATTTTGGGGTTGCCTCTCAATATGGATGGATCGGAGGGCCCCAGGGTGCAGGCAACCAGGGCATTTGCGCGCAATCTCGGCAATATATCCGAACTTCCAATTGTATATTGGGATGAGCGTCTTTCTACGGTTGCCGCAGAGCGGGCGATGATTGAAGCCGATATGTCGAGGATGAAACGCGCCAAAAAAATAGATGCAGCAGCAGCGGGTATTATTCTGCAGGGCGCACTGGATCGATTAAGGTCTCTTGATTGATTTTATTTCTGGAGGTCACGAAATCAATCACCCATTGTTGTGAAATAATCCATCGTTTGGTTTGCGGATACCAGCCTTTGCGCCAGCGCCATGCGGCAAATGCAAATATAAACAGTGAATCAAATGCAAATATTTTGACCAGTACAAAAGGTACTTCACTGGCCGGCATGCCGAGAATTTGGCCGTAGAGAGCAAAAATCACATTGTGGACGTGTCTGCTGAGAAATGCGGTGCCAAAATTGATATCGTAATAGCTGAGGCCATACCAGCCCCAGAAGAATATCAATGGAAATGCCCAAAGGATTATTAGAATACGCATTTTGCCCTCATTAATCATCATATTGAAGACATGTAGCGAACAGCGCAACGTAAACCTTTTGTTAAGGTTAACGGGCATGGTTAATTCTGGCAAAATTGGGATACATAAGACTCTTAAACGGGCGGTCGTGAACTAAATTGCCTCGGCGTAGACGGGCGGATGATCCAATTACCCCATTGATCAAATTTGACCATGGGGCTATAGGTTTGGCAATTCTTCGAAAACATTCAGGAACAGATAATGTCTGTAGATATTGATACGGTAAAACGCGTGGCTAAACTGGCTCGTATTGCACTTGATGCCGACAGGGCCAAAACAATGCAGGGGGAGCTCAATACAATCTTGGGTTTTGTCGAGCAACTGAATGAAGTCGACATTGAAGGGGTTGAACCTATGACCTCTGTGGTGGATATGGCGATGAAGAAGCGCAAGGACGTGGTCAATGATGGTGACAAGGCTGAAGATATTGTTGCCAATGCACCGGCGGTTGAGGAAAATTTCTTCATGGTGTCAAAAGTGATCGAATAGGTGGTTGCTTTCTAAATGAACACGCCATGACAGGCAGCTCAATATCCCAGCTGAGATACGATTTCAAAGAGAATAACCAACAATGACCGAACTCACTTCACTAACCATTTCGCAAGCCACCAAAAAACTGAAGGCAAAGGAATTTACTGCACTGGAACTGACAGACGCCTATCTCTCCGCAACTGAAAAAGCCAATGAGGTGCTGAATGCCTATGTTGTGCAAAGTGACGACAAGGCACGTGAAATGGCCACGGCATCCGATGCGAGACTGGCTAAAGGTGAGGGTGGGGCGCTTGAGGGGATTCCCCTGGGTATCAAGGATCTGTTTGCCACAAAAGATATCCATACCCAAGCCTGTTCACATATTCTGGATAATTTCAAACCGCGCTATGAATCAACGGTTACTCAAAATCTGTGGGATGATGGTGCGGTAATGCTGGGCAAACTCAATATGGATGAATTTGCCATGGGTTCGTCCAATGAAACCAGCTTTTACGGCCCGGTCACCAATCCGTGGCGAAACAAGGGCTCAAACCAGGCTCTTGTGCCCGGTGGTTCATCAGGTGGTTCTGCGACCGCTGTAGCTGCACATCTGTGCGCAGGGGCAACCGCGACAGATACAGGGGGCTCAATTCGCCAACCGGCGGCTTTTACCGGCACAGTCGGGATCAAACCTACTTATGGACGCTGTTCACGCTGGGGTATTGTAGCATTTGCATCCTCTCTGGATCAGGCAGGACCGATTACCCGAGATGTCCGTGATGCGGCAATCATGCTGAAATCAATGGCGAGCGTTGATGAAAAAGATACGACCAGCGTTGATATGCCAATCGGTGATTATGAAGGTGCTATCGGCAATTCGGTAAAAGGTATGAAAATCGGTATTCCGAAAGAATATCGTAGAGATGGAATGCCGGAAGAAATTGAGACATTATGGCAACAGGGCATCGACTGGTTCCGGGATGCCGGTGCTGAGATTGTAGATATCTCCCTGCCTCATACTGTTTATGCGTTGCCCGCCTATTATATTGTCGCTCCGGCAGAGGCTTCCTCTAATCTGGCACGATACGATGGCGTGCGCTATGGTCTGCGTATTGATGGCAATGATATTACTGACACTTATGAAAGAACCAGGGCTGAAGGGTTTGGCGATGAAGTCAGACGCCGCATCTTGATTGGTACCTATGTGTTGTCATCGGGTTATTATGACGCCTATTATCTGCGTGCTCAAAAGGTACGCACGCTAATCAAGCGTGATTTCGAAAATGCGTTCAACGACGGTATTGATATGATCTTGACCCCTTCAACTCCATCTGCGGCTTTTGCCATCGGGGATGAGGAGATGGCGGCTGATCCGGTAAAAATGTTTCTGAATGATGTATTCACTGTAACCGTAAACATGGCTGGTCTTCCGGGTATATCAGTGCCAGCCGGTCTGGATAAAGGCGGGCTTCCTCTAGGGTTGCAACTGATTGGTAAACCGTTTGCTGAAGAAGAACTGTTTCAGGCCGCCTATGTGATAGAACAGGCTGCAGGGGGATTTGTCGCGGATAAATGGTGGTAGTATTATTGAGGGAATATTGGTCGGGTCCGCGTTCAATTTGATTGATCCAGGATGATAAGTTTAAGTGGGGCGTTGAATTTCACAAAAGGCAGGATATGATCAGGATCTCCGAAATAGTCGACACCATAAGATATCCGATTGACGATGCCGCTTTCAGATTAAAGGCGGCGAGATCCCTGGAGAAGGATGGTGCGTTGGTGTTGCCTGGATTCATCACGAAGCCAGCATTGGAACAAATACATCGCGAAGCGATAGCCGGCGAGGTCGATGCTTATTTTTGTACCCAGAAACACAATGTTTATCTGACCCCGCAAGATCCTGACTTTTCTTCAGACCATCCAATAAACAGGCAGATGAATTCTTCAAAGGGCTGTATCTGCGATGACCAGATTGATCCGCAATCATCATTGCGAGCCATATATGACAGTGTGGCATTCAGGCAATTCCTCTGCCATGTGCTGGATGAAAAACAGCTTTATCCTTATGGGGATGCGCTTTCCTCGATCAATATTCATTATGCGCGCCAGGGGCAGGAACTGGGTTGGCACTTTGATAATTCTTCCTTTGCCACAACCTTGCTGATTGCAAAGCCTGAGGATGGAGGAAAATTTGAATATCTAAGAAATATTCGAGATGCTGATGCAGGTGAAATGGGTTATGAAAAGGTAAGCCAAATTCTCGATGGTAATATTGAGCCGGAAAGCCTTGCCGCAGAACCTGGAACGCTGATGCTGTTTCGCGGTCGAAATTCAATTCACAGAGTGATTCCTACCAAGGGTAATAAAACCAGAATGCTGGTGGTGCTGGCCTATAATTCTGAACCTGATATTTCGCTGTCCGAATCCGCAAGAATGACTTTTTATGGTCGACTAAAATAGGAAATACCATGTCGAAACTATCCAATGATACACGGGGCACCCGTACGACTGCCATTCATGCCGGAGAAGGACCAGATCCGGTTACCGGTGCTTCTGCGCCCAATATTGTAATGTCATCGACCTATGTCAGTGAAGAGGCGGCGGGATTTTCAGCCCATGACCTTGATGCCAGTTCGCCTTATTTGTATTCACGCTGGGCCAATCCCTCAGTTGTATCTTTGCAAAAAAAACTGGCCGCCCTGGAGGGGACGCAAGCCTGCCTGTGCCTTGCTTCAGGCATGGCAGCAATGAGCGCAATATTTATGTCGCTGCTCAGCAAAGGAGACCATGCAATTGTTTCGGATGTTTCCTATGCCGGGGTAGGTGAACTGGTGCGCGATACCTTGCCACGCTTTGGCATTGAAGTGAGCCTTGTGGATATGAGTAATGCTTATGAGGTTGCCAGGGCAATGCGGCCGAATACAAAACTGATTCATTGCGAGACACCGGTAAATCCGATATTGCGACTGACTGACCTGCAACAAATTTGCAAGATTGCCAAAGCGGGTGGCGCAAAAGTCTCCTGTGATTCCACCTTTGCCTCTCCTATCGGTACCAGACCAGCAGAATTTGGTGTTAATTATGTCATGCATTCGATCACCAAATATATTGGTGGGCACGGAGATGCGGTAGGCGGCGCTATTTGTGGCTCTACCGAGGATATTGCCGCTTTGAATCTGGAGGCCGGAATTCACTATGGCGGGGTGTTGTCGCCGTTCAATGCGTGGCTGATTTCACGTGGTGTGGCTACATTGCCGCTGCGCATGCGTGCGCATGAAGAGACAGCGCTGGAAGTGGCGGGTTGGCTGGAAGACCACCCAAAGGTGACCAGGGTCATTTATCCGGGCTTGAAAAGTCACCCGCAGCACGAACTGGCTGCAAGACAGATGGACAATTTCTCCGGCATGATTTCATTTCAGGTTGGCAGTGAAGCCCAAGGTGAAGAACTGGCCAATCGCATGATCAAGCAACTGGAAATTATCCACTATGCGGTTTCACTGGGCCATCACCGAAGCCTGATATTCTGGATGGCTACTGCCGGCATGATGGATTCATCTTTCAGGCTGGTGGGCAAACAACTTGAAAGCTATCGTGATTATGCAGGTGAGGGTGTATTCCGGCTGTCTATAGGACTGGAAGATGGTGTTGACCTGATCCGTGATCTGGACGCTGTGCTGGGATGATAAGTCAGGTAGAGCATGGATGCACTTCGCATCTCGCTGCAAAATATTAATTATGTGACCTATCTCTCAGGTAGGACAATGAAGAATTAAGGCTGGCAATATTGTCTGTTTTGCGGTGGTGGAAGTGCTCTAAAGCAGAATATTATTCCGGTTACGCTGCAATAATTGTCCAACCGTATTTGATTGCTCACAGATTTACCAATCGACTTGCCTAGCTGGTAAAATGCACCTAAGGTGCCATCTTCGATAGCTTATATCGCTATCTAGGATCGTGCTCGATATCTTAGTTAAAACCGATTAAAACGACGGGCACTCTTTAATTCAGGGAGAAAAATTAGCCATGAAAAAATTATTATTCGCGCTGGCTTTGACCGGTACAATGACAATTGGTACTGTATTTACTGCATTGGCGGGAACACCCGATGATACATTTGTTATCGCAAGAAACACTGCCGATATTATCAATCTTGATCCGGCGGAAGTGTTCGAATTTTCCGGTGCGCAAGTGATTACCAATATTTATGACCGGGTAATGACATTCGAGCCGGATAATCTGACAAAACTGGTCGGGGGCACAACAGAAAGCTATACATTCAGTGATGATGGTAAAACCATCACGTTGAAAATGCGCTCAGGTATTGTCTTTCATTCCGGTAACCCAATGACTGCAGATGATGTTGCATTTTCATTGCAACGGGTAGTCAAACTGAAGAAAACGCCTTCATTTATCATCAACCAATTTGGCTGGAATCCCGATAATGTTGATAAGATGGTACAAGTTGTTGATGCAAATACCGTCAAACTTACTATCACGGCTGATCTGTCACCCGGTCTGGTTCTGAATGCGCTGTCCGCCGGGATTGGTTCTGTGGTCGACAAGAAGCTGGTGATGAGTCATGAGAAAGACGGTGATCTGGGTTATGAATGGCTTAAAACCCACTCTGCCGGTTCTGGTCCCTACAGTCTGAAGACCTGGAAGGCTGGTGAATTGATCATTCTCGAAGCACATGCCAAGGATCGCCACGGCGCACCTGCCATGAAACGGGTGATTTTACGCCATGTGGCAGAAGCGTCTGCCCAGCGTTTGTTGCTTGAAAAAGGTGATGTTGATGTTGCAGAGGATCTGACTGCCGACCAGTTGAAAGGTCTGGCGGGTAAATCCGGCGTGGCGATTGACACATTTCCACAATCAACTTTGATGTATCTTGCCTTTAACCAGAAGCATGAAGCCCTGTCCAAACCCAAGGTTCAGGAAGCCCTTCGTTATGCTATTGATTATAAAGGTCTGGTGGGTTCAGTTCTTGATGGCAGCTATAAAATTCACCAAGCTTTCTGGCCATCAGGTATGTGGGCATCATATGATGAAACTCCATATTCCAAGGACATGGCCAAAGCCAAGGCATTGCTGGCTGAATCAGGACACGGGAACGGATTCAAAATCACCATCGATACCTTGAACAAGTCACCATTCAAAGAGGTTGCACAGTCGGTTCAGGCTTCATTGAAAGAGCTTGGTATTGAGGGTGAAATCATCCTGTCCGATGGCGCGACATTGTGGCCAAAATACCGCGCCCGTAAACACCAGCTTATCATTGCCCGCTGGGGTCCTGACTATTCGGACCCGCATTCCAATGCTGATGCTTTTGCCCATAATCCGGACAACCGGGATGAGGCTAAACTGACTGGTAAACTATCCTGGCGCAATGCATGGGCCAATGAAGGTGCCAGCAATGATGCGGAAGCTGCGGCCAAAGAAACCAATCTGGAAAAACGTGCGGCTATGTATCAGGCATTGCAGAAGAAGATGCAATCTGATTCATCTTATGCAATAATGTTCCAACTGGTTGGCAAAATAGGTCGTCGCGATAATGTTTCGAACTATATTCGCGGTGCGACATTCGATCAGGTTTATTTCAGAACTGTGACGAAATAGTCCGATAAGTCTTAAAACATTGTCGAATTCGGATACATCAATTGGAATTGGGGCGAGAAAAATCTCGCCCCTTCCTTCTTATATAAACAAAATTTTTCATGTTCTGTTTGCACTGCTTTTGACTTTCATTGGCCTGATGGCCGTGACATTTGTCATTGGCCGTGTATTGCCCACCGATCCGGCAATGGCCATCGTCGGCAATCGCGCATCGGAAGAAGTCTATCAGGCCATGCGTCTGCAATTGGGACTGGACAAGCCGATCCTTGTTCAATTTTGGTTGTTCTTCACCAGTGCAATTCAGGGTGATTTCGGCCAGTCAATCATGACATCTAGACCGGTGGTGGAAGACATCAAACGGTTTTTCCCGGCGACTCTGGAACTGGCTACCCTGGCTACCCTGATCGGGGTGGTGGTAGGTATCCCATTTGGCGTACTGGCTGCCGTTCACAAGGGCAAACTGATTGACCATTTTGTTCGTGTTTTTGGGCTGATTGGTTATTCCGTGCCGATATTCTGGCTGGGCATGGTGTCTTTGCTGGTGTTTTATGCCTGGCTGGATTTGTTGCCGGGACCAGGGCGTTACGATTTCTATTTTGAAGGTGTGGTTGAACCGGTAACCGGCGTGATACTTTTCGATTCCGCCATGGCAGGCGAATGGGACATGTTTTACAATGCCCTTGGTCATATAGTTCTTCCGGCATCAATGTTGGCATTCTACTCACTTGCCTATATATCCCGCATGACACGCAGTTTCATGCTTGATCAACTCAATCAGGAATATGTCCTGACCGCCCGTGTCAAAGGCCTGCCGGAACGTATCGTAATCTGGAGTCATGCTTTCAGAAATGTGCTGGTGCAGCTGATTACAGTGATCGGACTTTCGTATGCCAATCTGCTGGAAGGGTCGGTATTGACTGAAACGGTTTTTGCGTGGCCCGGTATTGGACTTTATATCACAAATTCGCTGTTTAATGCGGACATGAATGCAGTGATAGGTGGCACTGTTGTAATAGGTGTCTGTTTTGTCGGCATAAACATGATCTCTGATATTTTATATCGGTTGGTCGATCCCAGGGCGCGGTAAATGGCATTGCTGGACACAAACAACGCAAAAACCGGAGGTCTGCGCAACTGGCTGTTGTCAGATTCGCCAACCAATGCCTTTCAGGCCCGCGCACAACGTTTCTACATCAGCTGGCTGTCATTTCGTGTAAATCCCATTGCAATGATGGGGCTGTTTATTGTCGGCTCGCTAGTAGTCGTTGCTATTCTGGCACCCTGGCTAACAGGTGGTGAAGGCATAGAACAGAACCTCACCAACCGGCTTAAAGCCCCGGACAAGGAGCACTGGTTTGGTACTGATGAACTCGGTCGCGATATTTATGACCGGATCATCTGGGGTTCGCGGGTAACATTATATATTGTATTTCTGGTCTCAATCATTGTGATGCCGATTGGATTGCTGATCGGTACGATTGCTGGTTATATGGGCGGGTGGGTAGATACTATCCTGATGCGTATTACGGATATTTTCCTGGCTTTCCCGCGTCTGATCCTGGCACTAGCTTTTGTTTCTGCGCTGGGTCCGGGTTTGGAAAACGCGATTATCGCGATTGCTGTTACTACCTGGTCGCCTTATGCGCGTCTGGCGCGTGCCGAGGCGCTGACAGTGCGCAATTCAGAATATATTCTCGCCGCCGAGATTCAGGGCGCCTCAACATTGCGCATTGTTGTCGCTCACGTAGTACCGATGTGTCTGCCGTCGATTATTGTTCGCCTGACCCTTGATATGGCAGGCATTATTCTGACCGCAGCAGGTCTGGGGTTTTTGGGACTGGGTGCCCAGCCACCACTTCCCGAATGGGGTGTGATGATTGCCACCGGCCGGGATTTCCTGCTTGACCAATGGTGGATTTCAACCATTCCCGGTTTCGCTATCCTGCTTGCTTCCATGGGTTTTAATCTGTTAGGCGACGGTTTGCGTGACGTACTGGACCCGCGTTCAGGAGATGATGGATGAACCAGACAAGGGTGGCAAGAAATCCAAAACAGGATCCGCTAATTACCGTGGAAAATCTGTCGGTTAGTTTTCGTACGCCGAAGGGCAATATTGAGGCGGTTCGCGGAATCAATTTTACACTGGGTCGCGAGCGTCTTGGTATTGTTGGCGAATCCGGTTCCGGCAAATCCCAGACCGGGCGCGCATTGCTGCGTTTGACGGCGGGTAATGGTTCAATCAGTGCTGATCGCATGGAATTTGAAGGAATTGACTTACTTCGCGCTGACAAGAAAACGCTGTGTGATATTCGTGGCAACCGTATTTCGATGATTATGCAGGATCCTAAATACTCACTGAATCCGGTGATGACGGTAGGAGCACAGGTTGCTGAGGCCTATCGCGTTCACTCAAATGTATCAGCAAAGGAAGCGCGGCAGAAGGCGATGAAAATTCTCGAAGATGTGCGTATTCGAGAACCTGAAAAAGTCTACAAACTCTATCCCCATCAGGTCTCCGGCGGTATGGGACAACGTATCATGATCGCGATGATGCTGATCCCAAACCCTCAAGTGCTGATTGCTGATGAGCCTACATCAGCGCTGGACGTTACTGTGCAAATGCAGGTTCTGGCTCTGCTTGATGATATGGTGCGTCTGCGCGGTATGGGCCTGATATTGATTTCCCATGACCTTAATCTGGTTTCTTCCTTTTGTGATGAAGTTTTGATTATGTATGGCGGTCAGATCATGGAACGGCTGGCAGCCGGGGATTTACACAA
>JAAEMP010000105.1 GCA_024225445.1 Hyphomicrobiales bacterium
CACGGCGAGACCGTTTCGAGCACGGTGGGGTCGTTGAACCCAACCAGCTGGCTCTATGACGGCGCCGGTCGGGCCCGCAAGACCACCAACCCTGATGGGACCGCGGTCGTGTACTCCTATGACCAGGCGGGCCGCCAGATCGCCATGACCGAACTGGACGACACCGGCGCCACCGTGGCCGACACCGACACCGGCTATGACCCCGCCGGCAACATGATCTCTGAGACTTCGGCCCGGGGCCATGACACAATCTACGGCATCGACGCTATGGGCCGTCTCACTTCGGTTACCCAACCGGTCGACGACACCATGTCGATCACGACCAGCTACGCCTATGACGCGGGCGGGAACATGACCCGCCACACCGACGGCGAAGGTTTCATCACCCGCCGGGTCTACAACGAGTGGGGTCTCGAAACCCATGTCCTCGAACCGTCGGCCACGGTCAGCCCGGTCGAACCCGAAACCGGTCGGGTGTGGGTCAACACCTATGACGCCGCGGGCCGCGCCACAGGAGCCACCGAACCCGGTAGCCGCACCATCACCCGCACCTTCAACGCCATGGGGCTACCCGAAACCGAAACCTGGGTTGACCCCAACGCCGCCAACACCACCAAAGCGTGGGGCTATGACCGCGCCGGTCGCATGACCTGGGGCTCACACCCCGACACCCCAATCACTGTCACCTACGACGACCGGGGCCTCCAGGTCGCCTCCGACGGGGGGGCCGGCACCAGCCGCACCATCCACGACCAGGCGGGACGCGTGATCTCTCGTGATGACGATGCCGGCACCACCACGTTTGCTTACGACACCAACGGCCAACCCGACACCGCCACCGACACCGGTAGCGGTGGAGGCGGAGGGGGTGGTGGTGGGTCTACTGAGATCTTGTTCGTGGTCAGGGACCCGGCCTCACTCAGGAACGGTGAAAGCGCCGTCCAGACCCACCTGGTGAACGACGGGTGGACGGTGACGCTGGCTGACGATGGCACCACTGTCGCCGCTGACGCCGACGGTAAAGCTGCGGTGTTGATCTCCCAGGTTGTGATCGGTTCCGCGATTGGCGACGAGTTCGCTGCCACCTCCACACCGGTCATGGTCTGGAAACCGGGCCTCTATGACGACATGGGCCTGGTAGCCAACTCCAGCGACTACGGCACCACCACCACCCAAACCCAAATCGACATCGCCGACCCGAACCACCCAATCGCCACCGGACTCACCGGCACCGTGACGGTCTACACCGCAGCGAAGAAGACCACCTGGGGACACCCAGCCCAAGACGCCGACATCATCGCCACCACACCCGGTGTCCCCAACGATGTCACTATCTTCGCCTACGACACCGGCGACACCCTCGCCGACAACACGACCGCCAACGGTAGACGTGTCGGCTTCTACCTCGGTACCAACGGCGCCAAGTTCGCCACCACCGACGGCTGGACCCTGTTCGACAACACCATCGACTGGCTCACCGCCGACCAAGGCGGCGGAGGCGGTGAGGGTTGGTCGATTGATTACACCCATGACAACTCGGGGCGTCTCACCGGAATCGGCTACGCCGATGGCGGCACCCGCGCCTACACCTACGATGTCGCGGGGCGTGTCGATACCGACACCCTGACCAACGCCTCAGCGGTGCAGACCGCCCAGGTTGACTACGACTGGGATTGTGAACACAACCTGATCTACAAGACCCTCGACCTCGACACCAACACCGAGAACGGTGACCATGCCTACACCTACGACTGGGCCGGTCGCCTCACCAGCTGGGACAACAACCCCACCCAGACACCACCGGTCTGCCCCCAACCGGGAGGCGGCGGAGGCGGCGGTGGTGGTGGGGCCGGTGGTACTGATGTGATGTTTGTGTCCACCAGCACCCCATACGGTCACACCGAGGACAAACCGGTGATCGCGTTCCTCGAGAACGACCCCACCAGTCCCACACAACCCAACGTCAACCACTTCCCAGCCGCCGCCAACACCAACGGCATGGGTCTCAACGTCACCGTGTTCGATCAGTCGGTCACCGAGGCCGACTCGGCCGGCTATGACCTGATAGTCGTGTCTGACACGACCTGGGCCATGGACGGCCGGTTCAAAGACACCGCCATCCCAGTGCTCACCTGGCAAGCCGGGATCTATGACGACATGAACCTCACCGGCGACTGCGCCGGTGACAACTGTGGTGGGACCGGAACCTGGAATGGTGTGCTCGACATCGCCGACCCCAACCACCCGATGGCTGCCGGCCTCGCCGCCGGTGAACACACCGTGCTCAACACCGCCGCGGAAGCATTCCGTTTCGGTGTACCCGACCCGTCAGCCGATGTGGTCGCCTACCAGAAGAACCAGCCCACCAAGCCGGTCCTGTTCGGCTATGACACCGACGACTACCTCGTCACCACCCCACCCAACACCACCAACCCTGCGGCCCGCCGGGTCGGGTTCTGGTGGAGCAAGATCATCCCCTCCACCAGCGCCAACGCCACCGCCTGGGACACCTTCGAAGCCTC
>JAAEMP010000106.1 GCA_024225445.1 Hyphomicrobiales bacterium
CCGAGGTGGCAGCAATTGCACCAACCGTTGCATTGGTCGCCGTGACATCACCAACATCATCAAAGTCGGTCACCGCTTCATTAAAAGTAAATGTGGCCGTAAACGCCGTCGAGCCGTCTGTTACGCTCGGAACTCCCGATATCGACACCGTGGGGGCGGTAGTGTCAACTAATGTCTTAGTAACAGTCCCCGTGGGTATATCAAGTTCGGCGCCGCTAATTTCAGCTCGCCAGGTATACTTGAGGCCACTTGCTTCAGTGCCGATGAATTCCAGAATGGAGTTTGTTGCTGTGGCATATACCCCCCCGGACGCAGGTGTCACACTCTGTGTGACGAGAGCTACATCGGTGAGATTGCACATTGCTTCGGCGGCACTGGCTGTAAACCCGAGGGTTATTTGATGGGGACCGGGGTCGAGCGTTTCGTTATGCGCGACTATGTTGAGTTCGTTTGAGCCCTGATTCATCCGAATTTCAGCGGGGCCGGGCGCTCGGATTGTAAGTTGGACTCGGCAGTCACCCGCCCATTGATTCGTATCGAAGCGCGCTCCTGCTGGCATGGACCACCCCCAGCTAGCGGTCGGATAGCTAGTAGTCGTCGCGATCGCGACAACGACAAACATGATCGCAGATAATACTGACCGGAACATCGCCCATTCCTCCGTGAACCCAACCGGAAAAACGGTTGATATATGTTGATATTGATGCCTCAAAGGATTGCGGTCGCCGCCGCTTCGGTGACCATTCATGGTACCGTTTTTGCTTATGTCCGTTTCGCTCATAAAGCCGAGACAGTTTGGTCAGGAAATTCCTGACAGTCTGCCGGGCTAGTGAAAGCCCGGCTGAATTGAAGTGATAACCGAGAAAATCAAAGCCCCTGGAAACTGGACCCATGAAGGTCTTGTCGGGATGCTTTTCAAGCTTCAAAGAGGATAGAACCCTATTTACCGTGGCTATCGCCCGCCTGAGTTTGTGTCGGTTTGAGGCAAGAACAATAATGTCATCCATATAGCGGATGTAAAACACTGGCTCATTGCTCATTTGCTCATCAAGCTCATGCAGATAAAATGCACCCATCAACGGACTTAACGGGCAACCACGAGAGATGCCCTGTTCAACATCAATGAACGTGCCACCAACTTCCGTTGTGCGCTTGAGATACTGGTTGATCAGATTGAGTATTGTCTTGTCCCTGACATAAACCGCCATCCGGTCCATGAGCGCGGTGTGATCTATAGAAGCATAATAGGATTTCACATCTGTTCTGAGCGCAAAGCGATTATCAGCCAGGTTACGATGCGCTTCACCTACGGCCCGCTTCAAGCCACCATTGCCCTTGATATGAGTGCACAATGTACTGAGTGGCAGAACATCTGAAAGAACAACCGTCAGCGCTTTTAATACCAGCGCATCGCGTGCCGCCCAGATATCAGTCATCTCTCCATTTGATGTGATAGTCCGCCGCTGTGGCAGAAAGCGATAGCAACCTGATAAAAGCTCTTCGGCAACCCTGGCTTTCTCTACCGACCAATTGATCCTCAAATCCCATACGTCATCGTGGGCAGGATAATCAACGCGACGCGCGCAAAGCCAGTCATAGGCTTCATCCAGCACGTGGCTATCAACCACAATATTTATCATTGACGCACGCATTCAGTTTTATCATCCCTTTAATCTAAAGAAAATTTGAGCTTCCATAAATTCCGCTGAGCACCCAATTCTGGCGTAAAGGCAAATGGACGCATCCATCGACATTGAATCTTCATGTCGGAGCAATGAGTAATAAATAATTACCAAATGTAAATCACGGAGACACCCAAAAAACAACCCACCAATGAGTTTTTGTCTATTGATGTGACCAAAATACAACAATTTACGCCACGAGGCATGAATGTTACAAAATCACGCGGAGGTTATCGATATCAAATGTCTGGTTGAGGCAGTATTGAACGCTTGCTTCAGTTCGTGTATGGAATATCTGGGCAAGTTAACAACAGTTGATTTGTCTGGAGTCTACTCTCTAATTCTGACTATTTAGTCAAGCACTTTCACACCAGTGCCTTGATATTCGGCAACTTCAGGTTCCGGTTCCCACAGGCTTTCGAGCACCTCATTTCCTAAAAACTCGGCCAATTAGCCCGTTGGTCGGACACGCCCAATTGTCTGTGCTGTTCTGATTGTCCAATGAACATTTTATGGATCGAGAATTGTATTTAGTTCGTTGACGATGCTTTTGATGTCCTCAGTCTTTCGGTTCCAATCTCCCGTACCTAGAAGTTTTTCTGCCTTATTTCCGTAGTTTCCCGCTTCTGCAATGATCTTTGCTCTCGCGATTGCCCAATCCGTTCCCATTATTGTTAACACTTCGTCTGAAAGGTACAAGTTCTCGGATTCGTGGCACTCAAGTTGTATAAATCGGATGTGATCTTGCGGGTTTTCAGCTGAAGGCTGTGGTTTTCCCTTGTCAGCATCTATTAGCGCATACCCAGACAACGCTGCTCCTTCCTCTCGCAATGCTGCAAAAATCTGTTCAAGCGCTCGCTGATATCGCTTTATTTCGTCATCGTTGGATGGGTGTACCGCAAGGAAATGATGTGGTGTCTGGGCACTTGGCTCCAAATTCTATAATCGTCATCTCCCTCAACCAAAAGAATAGGAACACCAAACAGAGGACCCATGAGAGCGTGACCCCCTAGACACGCAGAGAGTTCCTTTGTGACTGAGGTAAACGGTTGGGCTGAAAAATCGGATTTCGTTCTATCCAAGTATATACAACTCATTTTATCACCTCCAAATTGGCTTGTTTTTGGCCCTTGTGGTTATAAAAGCCTGTCTGAACGATACCCCATAACGGTTATGAGAGTTGTACGCTGGTTGCCAAATATTGTGAGTTCACACGGTGGCACCCGGCCATTCCCACCTCAACTTTCCAGCGCGACAGCCTTCAACAAAGCGATGCAGTTGTTGCCATTTTCCAGCGCCAGATCAATTGCCGACTTTGTGGTGATGCGGGAGCGGATTTGCTGGGTACCGATCATCAGACTGACTTCCACATGCGAGGGGCCGATTTTCTCCAGTCGGATAATTTTACATTCGAGCATGTTCTGAATACTGGTGTCATCGGGTTTTGACAGAGCCAGCGCCACGTCATTTGCCTTAATTCTCAGGCGAAGCGGTTTACCGATATCAATCGCGGATACTGGCAAATATACAAGCTGGCCATCAACATCAATTTGAGCAAGGCCAAGTTCATTATCAAAACCCGAACAACTACCGCTGATCAGACTGCCCGCTTCCAGTGCGTCACCTGACCCTCGAATTTCAAGTTTGCGCAATACGTCTTCTATCGCACCATAAGCCGATACAGTTCCGTTTTTCATGATCACCAGATGATCCGCCAACCGGGTAACTTCATCTACGGAATGGGAGATGTAAATCATCGGTACGCCAAATTCATCGCGCACCTCTTCCAGAAATGGCAGAATTTCCAGTTTTCGGCTGATATCCAGTGCTGACAACGGTTCATCAAGCAACAGAACAGACGGGTCAGACAATAACGCCCTGCCAATGGCAACGCGTTGTCTTTCTCCACCGGAAAGCTTTTCAGGCATGCGTTGCAGCAGCGCTTCAATTCCCAAGACCTTGCATACCTTGTCAATTTTTATCGTACCGCTTCGCCTGCCAGCCCATCGCGAATAGGTGAGGTTGTGTTTGACATTGAGATGGGGAAACAGTTTTGCCTCCTGAAATACGTATCCCACCCGACGGCTGCGCGGGGGCAGGTTAACGCCATGGACATTGTCAAACAGGGTTCTGCCTGCGATGCGGACTGATCCTGAGTTTGGCGTTTCCAGTCCCGCGATGAGACGTATCAGTGAAGTTTTTCCTGCGCCCGAGGGACCAAACAATGCGGTGATACCGCCGGCGGCTTCAAACTTTGCCTGCAATTCAAATTGATCAAGCGATGCCTTGATATCGATTTCGATCATTTGCCAGCTCTCGCACGGGTTGTAAATCGGCGAGACATCCATTCAGATGCGATAATGGCCATCACTGACAATCCGACCGTAATCAATACCAGTATCAATGCCTTGTGTTCGCCATCCGGGCTTTGCATCAGGGAATAAACGCCCAGGGAAATGGTTCGGGTTTCGCCTGGAATATTTGACACGAAAGTTATCGTCGCGCCAAACTCTCCAAGTGCTTTGGCAAATCCGAGTACCGCACCAGCGACAATGCCTGGTATTGCCAGCGGTAACGAGACGGTGGCAAAACCCACCAGAGGTCCTGCTCCCAATATGCTGGCGTCATCAATCAGGCTTTGCTCAATATTTTCAAAAGCCAGTTTAATTGGTCGTACAATCAGCGGAAATGCAACAATCGCTGCTGCCAGCGCTGCACCGGTCCACCGAAAACCGAGTTCCAGTCCCAGATAGCTCGAAAAAAAGGCACCAATAACTCCTTTTGGACCAAAAAATTCCAAAAGAATAAATCCGGTTACAACAGGGGGAAGAACCAGTGGAATATAGACAATTGCATTAAGCAGCCAGTGTCCAAAAAATTGCCAGCGGGCAAGAGCATAACTGACAAGTATGGCTATCGGAGTTGCAAACAGAATTGCAACACCGGCTACTTTCAAGGACAGCAGTATTATCGTGATTAGCTGATCATCAATCATCGGCACCAACCGTGAAACCAAACCGTTTGAAAACCTTCTTTGCCGGAGGGGAAACCAGATGCCTCATAAATTCACTTGCCTTGATACCAGTTCTCACCAGACTTGCCGGGTAATGAATCTTGTCATGGCTCTCTTCGTCAAAAATATAGGCAACTTTAACACGGGGTTCAATTTTTACATCCGAGAAATATACTATGGCTGATTTTACATCGCCTCTGGCCGCAAGTGATAATGAAATGCGCACATTTTCACCATAGACCATCTGAGCGGATAACTGTTGCCAGAGGCCAAGTTCTTCCAGCGCCTGTCTGCCATACCTTCCCGCCGGTACGGATTGAGGGTCAGCCATGGCTATTCGACCGTTTTCAAACAGATTTGACAGATATTCCAGCTGCGGGACCCCTTTTCTGAGTGGCAGGATGGTATTTATGGAGACCGCGGCAACCAGTCGGTTTCCAGCAATTAGTCGCGTTGTATCCCCCAGAACAGCATTTCTTTTCTGCAACCACTGGGTCCATTTTTTGTCAGCTGAGATAAATAAATCGGCAGGTGCCCCGGCATTGATCTGTCTGGCCAGGGTGCCGGAACCGGCAAATGAAAAGACAATATTGCAATCGCAATGATGTTCGAAATCTTCTCCAACTTTTTCCAGTACATTTTTCAGACTGGCTGCTGCAAATACCAGGATGCGGGGCTCTGTCTTTGCCGCAAGAACGCTTGCCAGTAAACCAATGAGTGCCAACAGGCTGATACGGAACATTGCAGTTATCCGACCAGGCTGGCCGCTTCACTCGCCAGTTTGGTGATAGCGGCCCAGTCTCCTGCATTCACCAGCGATGAGGGTGCTACCCATGAACCTCCCACGCATAATACGTTGGAGAGTTCAAGATATTGGCTGGCATTTTCTGAATTAATTCCACCGGTCGGGCAAAAACTGAATTGTGGCAGTGGTGCTCCGATGGATTTGAGATAGGCAGGTCCGCCTGCAGGACCGGCGGGGAAAAATTTCAGACAGGTGTAGCCCAGTTCACCCAAATGCATCGCCTCACTGGCACTTGATATACCGGGTAACAAGGGCAGTGGTGAGTCATTTGCAGCGGCGAGCAAATCGGGAGCAAAACCGGGTGATACCATGAAATCGGCACCGGCAGTTTCAACGGCCCTGACCTGCTGGCTGGTCAAAACCGTACCTGCACCCGCCAACGCCCCTTCAACTTCATCGGCTATGGCGCGAATTGCTTCAATTGCGTTTGGCGTTCTGAGCGTTACCTCAATGGAGGGCAGACCGCCGGCAACCAGCGCCTTTGCCAGTTCCACGGCTTTGCCCACATCATGGACAGTTACCACGGGAATTACCGGAGCTGCTGTCATCACTCTTTTGATAATTTTATCTTTTTCCATATGCTCTTTTTATACACACCAAAGATAATATTCAAAGCCAAAGGAACAATAAAATGCGAGTCAGTTCTGGCTGTTGATTTTAAGTGCTGTTCCCGGTTGTCAGGCGCTTTTGATTGCAATCAGCAAATCCATCACATTGGTGCCTGTCGGGCCTGTGACAAACATGTTGCCGCATCGCTCCAGAAACTCTCCGGCATTGGCGTGGTCCAGGGCAGATTGTCCGCCTTCGTGGGAATTGAACAAATTTCCGTCAACAAATCCACCTGCGGCATTGGATGGTCCGTCACTTCCATCCGTGCCAGCCACCAGCAATTCTATTTTGCTGCTACCAGCGATCAACTTTGCCAACAGAAGTGCAAGGTGTTGATTTCTTCCCCCGCGACCAGGATTTCCAGGTAAAATCACAGTTGGTTCGCCGCCAAAAATGTATATGCCATCATCGCCATTTTCGATCTGTCGGAAGATGTCGCATGCAACCTCCTTCACATCGCCATAGGCGGTTTCAGAATTATTGCAAACCTGAAATCCAAGCATTCGCGCTTTGCTGGCGCAGGCCTGGCGGGCAATATTGTTGCTGGCAATAATTTCAGTTTTGCGTTCAACATGTTGAGGCAGTTTGTCGCTCATGCCAATCCCTGAGCCGATCACTTCGATGTTGTCACCTTCCACATCGCTGATCGCCAAAACGGTCAGTTTGTTGCCGGGAAAGCCAGCCAGCAACTTGCCATCCTTGATGCGGGAGATTTCTTTTCGCCGCTGGTTTATTTCCTCTATCTTCAATCCTTCGGCCAGCATTTCATCGGTGAATTGCTGCAGTTTTTCCAGACTGACGTCATCGGGCAATAATTCTGCCAAAGAAGATGCGCCGCCTGAGACCAGTAACAGCAGATGTCTGGTTGGATCGACGGACTGAATAAACCGGGTTAATTCCAGGCCGGCAGCAATACTGTTTTCATCAGGTAGCGGATGGCCGGCTTCGATAATGCGCAGGGTACCGTCACCCTGATATTCTTTTATCCGTTCCTGATTTATCTTATGGTGACATATCACATGTCCATGTTTGGTGATCAGAAGTGATTTTGTGTCATATCCAGCGAAAGTCAGTGCGGCTTCGAGCATTGGTGTAGCTGCCTTGCCTATGGCGATGATCGCGTCAGGTTTTGCAATATTGCCTTTTTCAAGCGCATTCAGCACGGCAGTATGGCCACCAACCCGCTCAACACCTGCCCGCCAGATCAGTTCCAGTGCGCTGCGATGTTCCATCTTGATCTCCGTACGTGAATTCAAACATATCTTCTGCCTGATATTGACTTTTGATTCAAACTGTTTAGGACATCACGACATCATTCAGGCTGGAATTATTGTTACCGGCTTTGGATGGCCTTTCGTGTTGAGGTTAATCAAGTGATATTACAAGTTGCCAGTTTGAAGCAATTTACCGGCGTGGCTTTCGCGATCGCTGGTCTTGCCTGCTTTAAGCCGACTTCAACAACGGCAAGAACAACCAGGACCAAACCGACGGTCTGACCTTTCCCACGTTCCAATTTTGCTCTCCTGGACCGTGACGCGAGGTTCAGGCAAAGCTTGGGTCTTTCAGGACCTGATTGCTTGGTAAAACAATGGAGAGCCAGATAACACCTGCTCAGACAGGTCAAAGAAGAGATGATTATGGGTTACAAAATAGCAATTGTCGGTGCTACCGGAAATGTCGGCCAGGAAATGCTGAATATTCTGGACGAACGCGGCTTTCCCGCCGACACCGTTGTGGCGCTCGCTTCGCGGCGCTCACAGGGCAAGGAGATATCATTTGGCGACAAAACTCTAAAAGTGAAATTCCTCGATACTTATGATTTTTCTGATACCGATATTGCACTGATGTCTGCGGGAGGCGGTATTTCGAAGGAATGGGCGCCGAAAATTGCTGCACAGGGTTGTATCGTAATCGATAATTCTTCCGCCTGGCGTTATAATGCGGATGTACCCTTGATCGTGCCGGAGGTAAACCCAGATGCAATCGATGGTTACACCCGCAGAAATATCATTGCCAATCCCAATTGTTCCACTGCACAACTGGTTGTGGCCTTAAAGCCCCTGCATGATGCTGCAACAATCAGACGTGTTGTAGTATCTACATACCAATCTGTTTCGGGGGCCGGTAAAGAGGCGATGGATGAACTGTTTAACCAGACCAGGGCGGTATTCGTTGCTGATCCGATTGAAACAAACAAATTTCCAAAGCGCATTGCATTCAATGTTATTCCGCATATCGATGTTTTTATGGATGATGGTTACACGAAAGAAGAGTGGAAGGTTCTGGCTGAAACAAAAAAAATACTCGATAAAAATATCAAGGTAACCTGCACAGCTGTTCGAGTTCCGGTTTTTGTCTCCCATGCTGAATCTGTGAATATCGAATTTGCAAAGGAAATGACAGCGGATCAGGCCCGCGAAATCCTGCGCGAAGCACCAGGATGTCTGGTTGTCGACAAGCCCGAGGATGGCGGCTATGTCACTCCTTATGAGGCTGCCGGTGATGATGCCACTTTCGTTTCACGTATCCGCGAAGATATCACCGTGGAAAATGGTCTCAATATGTGGGTGGTAAGTGACAACCTTCGAAAGGGGGCTGCACTCAATACGGTGCAAATCGCAGAACTATTGATTGAGCGAGGACATTTGACCCAGAGTCGGGCGGCATAAAACCCGGCATTTTAATTGCTATTGACAATTTTTCATTCATTGTTTAACTGTATTGTTAATTAAGAGAACTATTGTGCAAAACTCTATTATTACCATCATGGCAGCGCTCGGTGATCCGACCCGTTTTGCTATTGTCGAGCGCCTGCTAAAAGAAGGTGAAACCTCAGCCGGAAATCTGGCGGACCCTTTTGATATGTCGAAACCTGCCATATCACGTCATTTGAAAGTTCTGGAAAACGCAAAGCTGATTGAACGTCGTACAAAAGCGCAATTTCGAGTGTTTCGAGCCTGCCCAGACACATTTCGCAAGATGGATGACTGGTTGGAAAAGTACCGTAAATTCTGGGAAGACTCTTTTGACCGGCTTGAGAATATCCTAAAAGAGAATCATGATTTAGACCAGTGAAAACAAACCTGTGACCCGTGTTAGATGGAGCTGATAATGAACGGTGATAAAATTGTTGCCGATGACGCAACACTGGTAATAGAGCGCAAATTTCAGACCAGTCCCGAACGCCTGTATGAGGCCTGGACCAATCCCGAAATTCTGCGGAAATGGTGGGGTCCGGAAGGGGTGACAATTCCGAATCTTGATCTTGATGTGCGCGAAGGCGGTAACTGGACCACGACGTTTCACTCAGAGCAGATGGGTGAACGTATAGTCAGCGGTAAATATTTAACGCTCGACCCGCCAAATCGACTGGTATTTACCTGGGGATGGACGGATAATGGCGTGCGTGGCCATGAAACCATCGTGGAGATTGTTCTAATGCAGGTGGGAGAAAATACGAACATGACGTTGACCCAGAAATCTTTTGCCGAAACGGAGCATCGTGACCATCACAGGATTGGCTGGGATTCTTCCTTTAACAAATTGGATAAAAGGTTTACGGCGTAACCTTGCTTGGCCAACAATATTCAGTACGAACATGCGCTGTTTTTAAGTGCCAGATTAATCACTTCGTTGGGAAAAATGTAATTAACTATTGACTTTCGCGGGTCTGCACCGGAAACATATGCTAGAATTCATATATGTTTGAGGAATACCCGTGATTGAAAACTGGCGTGAGATAATATTGGAGGCACCGGATTTCCATATCGGGTTTTGGGGGCTGATTATCGGTATTGTTTTCGGATTTGTTGTATACCGGACAAATTATTGTGCCATGGGGGCAATATCCGATATTGATACTTTTGGTGATTACCGTCGCTTCAGATCCTGGATACTCGCAGCCGCCACAGCCATGATCGGCACCTGGTATATTCAATCGATAGAAGTGATGGATCTTTCCTCCTCAATATACCTCACCACCAATTTCAATATTGTCTCGAGCATTACAGGTGGATTGATATTTGGTTATGGCATGGTGTTTTCCGGGGGTTGCGTTACTAAAAATATCGTACGTGTTGGTGCAGGTGATCTGCGTTCGGCAATCAATTTGATTGTTGTTGGTATATTCGCCTATATGACTATAGGTGGTATTCTGGGACTGGTGCGTACCACCGCATTCAATCCGTTTGCTATTGATCTTGCAGGGCAGGGGCTTCAATCACAGAGTATCGGTTCGATAATTTCGCTGATTACCGGTAGTGATGTACAAAGCACAGACACGATTGCCATGATTGTAATAGCCTTAGCGGTTGTGCTCTGGTGTTTCAAAGACAAGGATTTTCGTACTTCTCGCGTTCATATAGCATCTGGTGTTCTGATCGGCCTTTGTGTTGTTGCGGTCTGGTTTCTGACTGGTCTGGCAGCTGATGACCTTGCAGAAGTAGTGGTACCGGTTTCGTCAATTACCTTTGTGCGCCCGACCGGGGATACACTCGAATACCTGATGCGCTTTACCGCACTGGGGGCGCCATCGATTGGCGTGGTGATATTTTCTGGTACACTTATGGGTTCTTTCATTGGAGCGGTAACGATGGGTCGATTAAAATTGACGACATTTGCCGATCCAAATGACACCAAACGGAATTTGTTTGGTGCTGCGTTAATGGGTATAGGCGGTGTTCTGGCACTCGGCTGTACGGTCGGGCAGGCGATAAGTGGTGTGTCAACGCTTGCTGTCGGCTCAATGATTGTTTTTGCCTCTATTGTCGCCGGTTGTTTTCTCGGCATCAGGCGGCTGAATGCGATATTGATGGCAGAGGTGTAATTGCTGTAAGATATCGTTTGTCAGACCACACACCCATGATATCGGATATCTTGTGAGCAAATATTTTGAAGAGCTGGATTATCGACCGACCCCGATTGGTGCATTGAGTTTGCGCCGAAGGCTGGATCCGAAAACAAAGTCGGAAGTGATCGAAATCAAGTTGGGTGAAGAATTTTTGATGTCGAGTATGTTCACCGCCTCGGAAGAGGCCCTGGCAAATCTCGCATTGGATAACTTGAGCGGAAAAAAGCTGGATGTTGCAGTCGGCGGTCTGGGTCTCGGCTATACGGCGCGAAGCGTCTTGCGCCACGATAATGTTAATTCGCTGATTGTTGTTGATGCTCTGGAGGCGGTAATCGACTGGCATGTTTCAGGCTTGCTGCCGCTTGGCCCGGAATTGACAAATGATCCTCGTTGCCAGTTTGTTCATGATGATTTTTTTAAAATGGCTGTCTCTGACAAGGGGTTTGGCAAACACCTTGATGCAATACTGGTGGATATTGATCATTCTCCGGATTTCCATCTGAATAAAGCCAATGCACATTTCTACCTTTCCGACAATCTGGCCAAAATGGCGACCCATCTCAAACCGGGCGGGATTTTTGCACTTTGGTCAGACGCGCTTCCTGATGATGGATTTACGGCTCGCCTTGACGGCGTTTTTGCCAAAGCATGGGTCGAACCAGTGACATTTTTCAATCCTCTTCAAAATTGCGATTTTACACAAAGTGTATATCTGGCCAGTACAAAATGCGATTGAAATGTCCTGTTTGTCTATGCTCGAAAACATCACAATTCATCAGGGTTGATGAAAAGGATTATTGGCGGTGTATGCAATGTGAGGCGCGTTTTTTGGATGAGGGCCAGCGTCTAACCGGTGCAGATGAATACGCCCATTATTTGCACCACGAAAACAGAATTGATGATTCAGGGTATCGAAAATTTCTGAATAAACTGGTTGAGCCTATGCTGGTAAAATTGAAGCCTTCATCAACCGGACTGGATTATGGTTGCGGCCCCGGGCCGGCACTGGCGGCGATGATCAGTGAGGCCGGTCACGATATGCGATTATTTGATCCATTTTTTCACAATGATGAAGATGTCCTGACCGGGAGTTATGATTTTATCACCTGCACTGAGACCGCGGAACATTTTCATCATCCAGCAAGGGAGTTCAGGCGGCTAAACTCGCTACTCAGATCCGGGGGATGGCTCGCGGTGATGACATGCTTTCAAACCAGCGATGAGGCATTTGCGCAATGGCATTATCGCCGTGATGCTACCCATGTGGTTTTTTATCGGGATGTTACTTTCCTATGGTTGGCAGATCAATTGGGCTTTACCTGCGAGTTCCCGGTCAAAGATGTGGTCTTGATGCAGAAAAACCGGTAGAGCGTATCGTATCCAACAGGATTTATTTGGTGTAGTTGAAACAGTTCACTCGCCAATGAGAAAATCAACCGGCAGATTTTACCTGACAGTCTGTGAAACGGGTTTGCTATTGATCTGCTGGAATTGTCGTTTGTTCACGGGAAAGATCCGGCTCTCGGCTATGTTTCAACATTACTGCACGCACTTCGTTTCGAAGGCGCACTGCTGCGGCAAAATCATTTCCATCAGCTGATACGAGTTGTGAAACATGCACTGCGATTTTGCCGTGGTGTGGAAACCACTGGCCTGCTCTCAGGATTGACCGGGTGCCATCAAGGATAACCGGCACTACCGGAATTCCTGACTGGGCAGCGACAATAAAAGCACCAAGCCTGAAACCCAACAACCCCGGCATGCGGGTAAATGTCCCCTCGGGGAAAGACAGAATTCGTTCACCGGTGATGGCTGCCTCAAGTTGCCGCTTGGTATCCTCAATGCCACCGCTTGCGATGGTACGGCGGACAAAAATTGCACCAAGCCGTTTGAGAAAAGGGCCGGCGATCCACTGTCTGCTTAATTCCTCTTTCGCAATAAAAGTTGTGCGGCCGGGAATTGCAGCGACAATCACCAGGGAATCCAGATAGCTGGAGTGATTTACCGTCAAAACGGCATGGCTGCGGGGAATTGGCTTGATGCCGGATATCCGGGGTGTCATACCGGTCAATCCAAGGAAGCCCTTTGCGGCAAGGTGCACGGTAAAATGCCGCCAATCGCGTTTTGGAAGCAGCAGCACCAGCGGCCAGATGAAAATCGCGATAAGAACGAGGGATATCCACCAATACGCCGCGTAGGTAAATTCCATTGATCGTCGAAAAAATCGCCATATCCGGTTGCTGGCACCTGAAACAGCAAGCCCCAATAATTGCAACCACAATTTTTTCTGACGAGACGTAAGTTGCCCCGTCTCATATAATTGTCTTGTTGCCGCACGCTGGATTTTGCCACTGGATGTTTTTGGAACCGTATGCGGTGGAACAAGCGCTATTACATCGGGCGGCATATTCAGTTTGGCGGTACATGCATAATTAATACGTTGTTTCAGGGCATTCTTCGCTTCAACGCCCAGAATCCGGGTTTCGACCACGAGAACCAGTTGCTCGGTTTCAGAGGATTGGAGTGTACTTGCAACCGCTGCCACGCAGCCCCTTCGAACACCTTCAACCTGACCAACCAGCTCCTCTAGTTCGTGCGGATAGATGTTGCGGCCAGCCTTGATGATCATATCCTTGATGCGGCCGGTCAAATAGACATCGCCATTTGCGATATAAGCGCGGTCGCCGCTTTCCAGCCAGTCACCCGAAAATAGTGTCTGGTTTTTCTCTGGATTTCGGAAATAGCCGCTGGTTGCCGCTGGTCCCCTGAATTGCAATCGCCCCTCAGTCCGTTCAGGGACTTCCCGGTTGGCGTCATCAACGATACGGATTTCGTGCCGTGGGATCGGGCGGCCACAGGCGACAAATGACAGTGCTGTCTGGTCTTCTGCTGCTGCCAGTACAGCTTTCCCGTCGCGCGAAAGGGCTAACCGCTCGACACGTTCGATGATCGGGGCCCTGCCCATCGGCGGAAACGCCAAACCGACCGAGTTTTCCGCAAGACCATAGACCGGGCCCATCATATTTTGCTTGAACCCAAAGGGAGCAAAGCGCTGGCTAAACCGGGAAATGGTAATAGGGCTAACCGGCTCAGCTCCGTTTACAATCATTCGCAACGAACCAAGATCCAGCCCTTTCATTTCTTCATCATGAATATTCTTGCAGCATAGTTCGAAGGCAAAATTAGGCGCTGCGGAAAGCGTTGCCCGATAATTTGATATTGTTCTTAACCAGCGTGAAGGGGCAGCCAGGAATGCCAGGGGAGGCATGATGATAGCAGTAGCGCCATAGTAAAGTGAACCAAGCCAGGCGCCGATGAGTCCCATGTCGTGATAAAGCGGAAGCCAGCTTACGAATACGTCGTCGGAACTGGCCTCCAACACTTCGCCCATAGCACGGATATTGGCAAGAAGATTGGCGTGGGTCAGGACTACGCCCTTTGGATCTCCCGTACTTCCCGAGGTGTACTGGATCAGGGCGACGGTCTCAGGGCTGGCAGGAACCGGCCCGTCGAGAGCTTTGTCCTTTGTCAGGTCTGACACGGTTTCGATGTGGGTCAGGTTTTCTGCAAGGCCAAACAAAAGTGAACCCACATTGCGCATTTCCTCTCCGACGATCAGGAAATTTGCTTTTGCATTATTCAAAATACCGGCCTGTCGCCGCAAATGATCCTCAACCTGTGACCTTCGAAACGGTGGGTAGATCGGTACCGGAATTCCGCCGGCATAAAGCGCGCCGAAAAATGCCTGGAAGAAATCCGCTTTTGTCGCCAGCATTATGGCAATCCGGTCGCCTGGCAGTGCCCCGCGATGATTCAGTCCACCAGCAACATTCAGGGCCGCATTGTGGAGATCTGAATAGGAAATGCAATCTTCTTCATCATCGCTGATCCAGACTCGCAAATGCGGCCGGTCTGGATGTGTGACTGTGTGATAGCCAAGAACGTCGATCAGTGTATCAGCGGTCGATGGTGCTTCGATCTGCGGTAATGAGGGTTTCGCAGACCGAACTCTTGGCAAATGGTCAGATAACGCAGGACCCGCGATACGCACCGCATTCAGTAAATCCCTGGGTGAATTGGCCTCCACCAAAATCCTGTCTGGAAGCTTAATCCTGAAAGCCTTGTCAACCCGGAATATCAATTCCGCACGACCAAGACTGTCGAGACCAAGGTCCCTGTCCAGATCGCTATCCAGATTAATGGCAATTGAGCGTTCAAAGGGCGCGCGCAACTCTTCAGCAAGCGTCTCCACAATTTGCAACAGTTGTGATTCGACATCATCATCTTTTGCATTGCTTCTGGATACAGCATCTGTCTTGGGCATTTGCGTCATTGCGGTAGATCTTACCCCCAATCTTTTATACTGACAAATATCTCTCCGGTAGGAAGCCTGTCATACTGAAATGAGACGCATCGTGCCATTGGATATGACTTCCACTTTACCGCCAAAACGCCCGTATTCACGTGCTATGACTTGGTGCAGCCATTGAATGTCGGCATCGCCTGGACGGTTAATTCTGAAATTGCGCAGTTGGATTGGAACCATATCAAGATCCATAAGTTCGCCATCAGGTACTGCGACACGGGCCAAATAGGTAATATCACGGATTACGACACTGTGGATTTGAACCGCCAACCCGGTGAGAGGCAAGGGTTCCTCAGCCATGATATCACTTTGCCCCGTGGGCCATGCAGCAGCCTGCTCCAACTCCCTGAAATCAGCACCAACACCGGGAATCTCGACCACCCTATGATCACAGAAATCTCCAAACAGTTGGGTAGTCTCGTGTTTTGTTATATGCTGTTTGAACTTACAATTCTTATCGACATACTTTCCTTGAGCTAAATCAAACAAATTACCCTGAATTACCGAGCCAGAGCGTGTTGTGGCACTTCGGTCATGGGATATCGCTCGCCAGCACCTGAAACCATCATCGCGATGGACCAAAAGTCAATCATGTACTAACATTCATACCGGACTGATCATGATTATCGCGCTGTTGAAATAATTCGGTGACAATTGTGCTTGAATAGAACGCACAAGGTTCGTTTGGCGACGAGCGGGAACTGTATCGGTTGAGGCACCACATGACGGAATCCGACTTTTTACATCCCTATCTTGCCGGCGCGCGTTTCGCCGCATTTGCTCATCGTGGTGGTGGTGCAGAGCAAATCGAAAATAGCGAGCGGGCTTTCAGGGCTGCGGTCGCCATGGGGTATCGCTATATTGAAACTGATGTGCAGGCAACATCCGATAACATCGTCATGATTTTTCATGATGACAATCTCGATCGACTAACGGACAGCAAGGGTGAAATTGCAAGACTGCCATACAGCGAGGTACGCCAGGCCAGAATTCACGGACAGGAGTCGTTGATGACGCTTGAGGAGGCGCTCGAAGCATTTCCTGAAATGTATTTCAATATTGACATCAAAAATGAGCACTCGCTTGAGCCAACGCTGGAGTTGGTTGCCAGAATGGGCGTTTTGAACCGCATTTGCCTTGCTTCCTTCAGTGATGAGCGACTAACCCGAATACGCCACCGATTTGGCCATGCGATCTGCACCGGTGCCGGACCGCGCGATGTCAGGGCACTGAAGTTCGCATCCTGGGACCTGCCGTTCATGCGTACCAATTGTCATTGTGCACAAGTGCCACTGGTCGCCTTTGGCATTACCATCCCCACGCAACGTTTCATTGCATTGTGCAATGCAAGAGGCGTTGCGGTGCATGTATGGACGGTTAACGAAGCCGAGGAAATGCGCCGATTGATCCGGCTTGGTGTCAATGGCATAATAACTGATCGACCTAGCCTGCTCAAACAGATCGCCCAGGAGGAAGGTGTGTGGTAGGTGCTAAGTGACATTGCAGCGGGAATCCGACGGCTTTTGGAATAGAACCAAAATGTTGGACCTGCGGAGAAGTCAGCTTATATGTTAGGTGTCCTGAATTTTGTTGTGGTGCCAGTTTGTTCTGATGATAAGTCCATAGGAACAACAAGAATGCTGATACCCTGCAGACTGTTGTATGTTTTCTGCCTGAAAGATGTTGGGAAATAGCCTGGCCCTAGTTCGGGATTTTTTCATTATCATCGAATTTGAACTCACCAAAAACTAGAAAAAGCCATTTGGGTTCTTGACTGTATCGACAAAATTGGCGTTGAATACGCCAAGCAGTTTTCTGACTGTAAAAAAATGCCGTGCGGGATAACAAACGGCAAATGCCGAAATTAGATATTGGCAATCAACCAAAACTCCGGGAGGGGAATTCATGAAACGTATTTTATTAACCGGTGTCGCATTATTTGCGTTCACCATGGGCGCGCAGGCC
>JAAEMP010000107.1 GCA_024225445.1 Hyphomicrobiales bacterium
GACCTGCCCATTCTTTGGTTGGCAGATCAAATAGTTCCTTGGTAAATTCATGCCCGAAAACTCTGGCAATTTCAGTCGGTTCCGCATCTCGCATGGCTTTGGTTAACAGTGTTGGATCGCCAATAGTTGCCAGATCGGTTTCACCAGGCGACAATCCATCCAATCTTGAAAGCTGGGCAGCAGCATTCATCTTGCCTTTTCCTGAACTTCCAGACTTAAAAAATATTTGCTTGAACGACATTTTTGGTGGTGTTCTGAAACGGTCTTCATGCTTGTCCAGATATTGCTGCAGAACCTGATCAGATGCTTTGGGCGGATCGCTAATATCCTGGTTCAGAAATTCCATCTTCTGTCGTAAACGGCGCCGAATTATCGGGTCATTCTGATCCAGCCCCAAAGCTAAAGCCTCTCGATATAGAATCTCTTCTTTCAAATGATCCTGTATTAATCCTTTCAATTCACCTCTTGATGGCTTTCGCAACCAGGAACGCTCAAAAGTGCCAGCAAGTCTTTCCAGCATATTATTATCAATGACGATACGTTTTTCTTCAACGGAGTCAGTTTCATCATTGAAAAACTGATAGGTCGCAAAAAGCGCAACACCAATAATAATAAATTGGAACAATGGATCTCTCAAGACCGGTTTAAATAAACACCTGTTGTTTGTTTGCGTTGAATGTTTAAAATTCTTCATACATGTCCTGTAAAAAACGCCTCATAAACAATTCCAGTTTAAGGTCGGCAAACTGCTGTGTTTAATCCGTTTGGTCAATTCGAAAAAAGTTGGATTCGGATTGGTTTTATGTCGACGTGTTAGTTGAATTCGCCATTTGGCGTGTACCAGATGGGTGAAGACCAGGCGCGTTCCTGATGTTTCATTTTCACATCGTCTGACATTTTTATACCAAAGCGCTTTTGGTCGTAAGCGGTCCAGCGTGGTGTCGGTATTTCAATGACACGGGCGTAGTAGAACGATTTCTGAAAAGGATCAAAATCAGGATCAGTCCAAACCCCGGACAATTCAGGATCTCCAATGGTGTTGGTCCAGGTGGCTTGAGCCACGTTTACCGTATCACCAACTAATGGAATTTTTCCATCGGAACCAAGTTTGCGTTTATCTGCATTGCCCCAGGTAACATTGTAGATTTTCTCATGGGTCTTTCCATCTGTATCAAGCCAGCCTTTGATGATCTGAATGCGGTCGAGATTACCACCAAGCGGGTCTTTCATCGCTGCCACCAGAAAGGAAGGAGCATTGGCACCATTGGTTGGCGTAGTTAAATCTCCTCCCATTGGAACTCCCTTGGCATAACCAGCCTCCGCCAGATAACGGTTTTCGGCATCTTCTGCCCGATAGTTCCATCCCCCAAAAAAGCGTACTGTCATGCGTGAGCCGGAAGTTGCATAAGTTTCTTTCCGGTGCATGGCATCCCATAAGGATTCACGGGTATTTTCCCTGGCCCAGACTGCTGCATATCCCGCTGCGGAATAATGCCAAGTGTAGCGGGTTTTTCCAAAGCCTTGCTTGGAAACATGCTCCCAGCGATTTGGCCGCGGTTCCTGAATTACATGCTTGCCAAAAAAGTTATCTTCTTCAATTGAAGTCAGCGAGTTGTGAACATCTGTGCCGCCGATAAAACCAAACTTAAACGGGTTGGCACCAAGTTTCTTTTCCCAGGAAAGGCCCTGCTGCAAGCCACCCCGCAGATACATGTAGGGCCGCATTTCCGGAGATTCGGGATTGTCCTGCATCGTGAGATTGCCGTATTCCCAGCCGGCGATACCGTAGTTGGCGAATTCATCATTAGGTGACAAAGTCGGATGCGTTTCACTGTTGCCTTTGGTTTGCATGACTTCCTGCAGCCTTTCCCAACGGGCGCGGCGTTCTGCATAGTCTTTGTCTATCGGCGAGCCATCGAACTTGTTTGGTTCAAACATTCGGCCATTTGACAGATTACCATTGTGCGGAATCGCAAGCACTCTGCCACCGGTTTTGTTCTCGTATTTTTCCATCCAGTCCCAGAGCTTTTCCGGGTCTTCACTTGCCCATGAATTATAAGGCATCATTTTGTCAGCATTACTTTTGTTACCGCGATACAAAATATTACGGTGGAGGTTATTGCCACCGGGAACAGACGTCCACTCATAGCCGATCATTGCTGTAAATTTACCTGGATTATTAAATTCTTCAGCGGTTTGTGTGTAAGTCTCCCAAACTGATTTCATCACTGGTCCGGCGGTTTTAGGGTCAGTAATTGGCTTTGGCAATGTGCCGGCACCCTGGGCTGCGACCACTTCATTCGTTGCATCAGCGGCTTCTTTGCCGCCAGCTTTCATCGCCTTGTTCCAGCGAACCAGAGTTTCATCTTTCATGAATGTGGGATTGCCGTTGTAGACTTCATACATGACCCCCAGACCTTCAGCATGGTCAGAGATGACAAGAAAATCCAACGGCCTGGATAACTTAATCGGTACACCAGATGACGAAACAACCTCTTCGCCACGCGCCAGACGATAGGCTTGCGCAGGATTGAGGCGGTTACCGTTCATGAACGCATCACCGGAATTGGCGGTGTGGTGATGAGTATCACCAAAATACACGTTTTGCGGATAGTCTTTTTCTGCAAAAGGAGAATATTTGATCTCTCCTTTTTCTATCTCAACATCGGCTGCAGATGCAGAAAAAACGCTTATCCAAACTGTCAGGGGAGCTGTAAATGCAGCTATAACTAATTTTTTGCCAAAACTCACTATTTGTACCTCATCGGTCTTTTCACAAAATTTCTCACTGATTGCAAAATCTTGCAGTGGTCATAAAAAGCTTAATGTCGACTCGAAAGTGATTTTCAGCCGCGAATTCATGTAGCATTTTTTAGCTATTTGGTGAATACCAGATCGGTGAACCCCAAGCACGTTCCTGTACGGTGGCTGCAACACCCTCCAGTAACGGAAGATTATTGCGAATGGCATCAAAGGTAGACCAGCGCGGGGTTGGAATTTCCAATGCGCGTGCATAATAGAATGCGCCGTCGCCAGCGTTGAATTCCTTGTCCGTCCAACTTCCCATCAGCACCGCAGCGCCGATATCATTGGTGTACAAGGCGGTTTTAAGGTCGACGGTGTTTCCTACCGCCGGTAGTTTTCCTGCAACTGACTTGATCCTGCCATCAGACCAGACAACATCTATAATTTTCTCATTTAAATCACCATGTTTGTCGACCCAGCCTTTGATAATCTGGATGCGATCCAGATTTGCTCCATCGGGATCTTTTTCAGCATAGACAGTGAAAGTTGGAGGCACGCTTGATTGTACCAGATTTGCTCCCATTGGCACACCGAACTGGTAGCCTTGCTTAACCAGCTCAGTGGCATTCTTCGGGCTTGCATTGAGACCGATGCCGCCAAACATCCGAATTTTTATGCGCGGTCCTGAGGTAACGAAAGTCTCCTTGCGCCTCATCGCATCCCAAATTCCCTCACGGGTATTTTCAGTAGCCCAAACCCCGGCAATCGAACCGATCGACAGATCTCTACCGTCAATCCAGCCGCCAACACCTGCTATACGGCGCCGTTCAACACTGCCGTCCTCCGGCCCGTGACCGCCAATGAATGCGTCCTCGTCCACATCTGATGGCAATCCGTTATGGGAATCCGTGCCGCCAATAAAACCATATTTAAATGGATTGATACCGAGCGACTGTTCTTTTTGCAGGCCAACTTTCAGGCCACCACGAACAAAGTCGCGCGCAGAGAAAAAACGTCCTGAGTTCTTCTGGATAGAGTCAGCGTTTTCAAAATCAGAGAATTCATCCGCAGCCCAGAATTTTCTGTGAACCTCGGAATTGCCTTTGATCTGCATCATTTCAATAAGCGGTTCGAAATGTGCCCTTGTGTGGGCATATCTGTTCGAAAGCTGCTTGCCGGAGGAATCCGTATTCGGAAACATTCTCCCCTTGGACGCATTTGAATTATGTGGGATTGCTAACAGGTGATGACCTGCTGCTTCTTGCGCACGCATCCATTCCCAGAGTTCCTCTTCTGTATTCACATCAATATAGCTGATTGGCGATGCTGGCACATTGGCATCCCGAAACAATATGTTGCGGTGCAGGTTGGCGCCACCGGGTGCACCAGACCATTCAAAGCCAACCAAGGCGGTAAAAACACCAGGTCTGTTATGCTTTTCTGCGGCTTCGACGATTATTTGCCATGCGCTTTTTACCGTTCCTGGGCCCGCAAAAAAGCTGGGATGTTGAGGTTTGCCACCACCTCGGTTGACTGACAATACGTAATTGAAAAACCACTGCTGTTTTTCTTTGAGTGTCTTCAGATTGCGAAGCGTTTCGAGGTCCTTGTTGTTGTGCCCTGGTGCGTCTTTGACGATTGTCGAGTACATTTCGCTGATATATTCGGAGTGGTCGGTTACGGCGGCAAAATCTAGCGGGCGCTTGAGTCGTTTTTTTGTACCTTGAATTTCAAATGTTGCGCCTTTGGCAAACCGGTAGGCCATAGAAGGCGATATTCTGTTGTCTCCGATATAGGCATCAAGCGAGTACATTGTATGCAAATGGGTTTCACCAAAATAGGCATTACGAAGCGGATTTTCCTCCGCCTGTACTTCTGCCTCTATTACTGACAGCATCAACGTGAACGCTGCCGTTGATTTAAGTACTTTGTCAAAACTCATCGTATTTTCCAATCATTTACCTGGTACGAGTAATTTCACTGTAAATTGAAACGTATCACTTGGAGATATTCCAGTGTCGTCATGGTTTTCCTTGTTAGGCGCGATTAACTGAACTCTGTGTTTGCGATTTTGACAAGTTTGGTCAATTGCGCGCTCAAAGGCAAGCCGGTGAATTTGTTCTGCTCCCAATCTTGACTGAAAGTCATTTCAGAGTTTCCAATACTCCAATTATCAGACAGGGAGCAATTTGAATTGAGTTGCGGAATTGAAACATTCATATCCAGCATGGCGTGATAACCTGTAATTGTTGCAGAAATGTTTTGGTTAAAGACACCCCAAAGAATTTTGCTTTGTCTGGCCGTAAATCCCGTTGCAGGGCCCGGTCCCCGTTTTTAGCACTCAAACCGCTTTCGCCAGTCGGTAACAACGCCAGCGCTCCCATGCCCCGTCGTCCCCATGACCCATCAAAGGTTTTCAAATTGAATAATGTGGCATCGCCAAAGCTCCTGAAATCGTCGGGCTTATGCTGTCATCTATTCGCTGTACCAGCTAAATAAATTACCTGGGTCCCGTTGAAAATTGTCTCCAAACTTCCTTTAGTAAGCAAAATTGTATACTAGAATTTTCTCTCGTTCAACTTTGCCGCTGACACTTTGCCGCTGACACTTTGCCGTTGGCAATTAATGGCACCATTTCCAAATATTTCATATGTAAGTAGATAGGTCAGGCAGTTGAATTGGCTTGCTTTAAATACGTATAAAAGTACTGAATTACGAAAATTGTGATTGCTTTTGCGTGTTTTTTGTTTCACGATAAAATGGAGCAAATAGGGAGAAAAATAATGAAAAAACTAACCGCTGTTATCGCAGCAACTTTGATGGCTGGTATTGCAGGAACAGCCCTGCAGGCCAAGGAAGTTAAAATTGGTTTTGTAACTACATTGACCACCGGAGCTGCAATAATCGGTAAGGATCAGCAAAATGCCGCGAATTTGGCGATTGAGCATATGGGCGGTAAAATGGGAGATCTCGATGTCAATCTGATTTTCGCCGATGATGGATTTAAGCCCGAGACCGGTAAGCAGGCTACAGACAAACTGGTTAAACAGGACGATGTGGATTTTGTCACCGGCTATATCTGGAGCCACGTGTTGCTGGCCTCGCGTAAATCGGTGCTGGACGCTGGCAAATTCCTGATTTCAGCAAATGCCGGCCCATCACCAATTGCAGGCAAATTATGCCATGAGAATTTTTTCTCTACATCGTGGCAGAATGACCAGACACCTATGGCAATGGGCGAGGTTTTAAACCAGCAGGGCGTCAAATCGCTTTATATCATGTCGCCCAATTATGCGGCTGGCAAGAATATGGTTGCTGGTGTTGAACGTACCTTCAAGGGGAAAATCCTGGGTAAGGACTTTACCAAATGGCCTGGCCAACTGGATTTTTCCGCTGAACTGGCCAAAGCAAAGGCTTCCGGCGCAGACGGATTGTTCGTATTTTACCCTGGTAAAGCCGGTGGGGCATTCATCAAGCAATACCAGCAGGCCGGGATGAAAGATGTGATGCCGCTATATACCGTATTCACAGTTGACGGCATTTCCCTGCCAAAGTTCCAGGCGGGTAAACTTGAAGGCGTTCTGGGTTCACGCATAACACAGCATTGGGACCCAACACTGGACAATCCGCAAAACAAGCGTTTTGTTGCTGATTTCAAAACCAAACATGGCACCTATCCTTCATTTTATGCATCTCAAGCTTACGATTCAATGTTTCTGATCAAGTCAGCCGTTGAAGCGGTAGGTGGCGATTTGTCCAATATGGATGGTATGCGCGCAGCGATGAAATCTGCCAATTACGATTCTGTGCGCGGTAAATATACCTACGGTAACAATCACATGCCGATCCAGAATTTTTACCTCCGCGAAGTTGTAAAAGATGCAGACGGAAATTGGGCTACAAAAGTTATCCAAACGGTTTTTGAGAACCACCAGGATACCTATGCAAAAGATTGTCCCCTGAAATAGTGGAATACGGTATTCTGCTTGGCACATTGGCCGGGGGTGTCCCCGGCCAATTTACTTGCACATCAATAGGACATTGAGCTGTGGATTTCACACTTTTGTTCATCCAGACGATTAACGGTCTGCAGTTGGGGCTTCTGCTTTTCCTGGTTGCCTCCGGCCTGACCCTGGTATTTGGTATTCTGGATTTTGTAAATCTTGCACATGGATCTTTGTACATGGTCGGTGCATTCATCTGTGCTTCACTAACGTTCATAATAGGCAACTTTTTGTGGGCCATCGTCATTTCGTTGCCGATAATCGCCTTCATTGGCTACCTGATTGAGCGTACTATTGTTCAAAGCCTTTATACCCGAAATCATCTGGACCATGTGTTGGGAACATTTGGTCTTATTCTGGTTCTCGACACATTGGCGCATCTGATCTGGGGGCCCGCCGGGATTGCTGTTCCTCTTCCCCAGTGGCTGGATGGCCGCGTAGAATTGTTTGAGGGGGTAGTCGTACCCACATTCCGGCTGCTTATTATCGGCACCGGGCTTGCTGTTGCCGCCGGCTTGTTCTGGCTGGTCAATTACACCCGTCTTGGCATGCTGATCAGGGCAGGGGCGTCCAATCGTACCATGGTCTCCGCTCTTGGCATTGATATTCAACTGTTGTTTGGCCTGGTTTTTGCTCTGGGTGCCACTCTGGCTGGATTGGCAGGCATGTTGATATCACCAATTACCGAAGCATCTATCGGGATGGGTGGTGAAATAATCATTACCGCATTTGTGGTTATCATCATTGGCGGTATCGGTTCGATCAAAGGCGCCTTTATTGCAGCTATTATTGTCGGGCTGATAGATACATTGGGGCGATCATTTCTGGATACACTGTTCAAGCTGGTAATGAGTATAGAGGCCGCCGAAAGTTCTGCTCCTGCGGTTTCGGCAATGCTGGTCTACATTCTGATGGCATTGATTCTGGCATTCAAACCCCAGGGCCTGTTCCCGCCGAAGGTGCGCTAACAAAATGGGAACAATGAGCAGAAAATCGCTTGTCACGCTGTTTGTATTGGCAGCACTTGCAATTTTACCCCCCATATTTCTGTGGGCGGGAAATGCATTTTATCTGGATCTGGCCACCCGTCTGGTGATATTGGCAATTGCAGCGGTCAGCCTGAACCTGATACTCGGCTATGGAGGAATGGCATCTTTTGGCCATGCCGCGTTTATCGGGATAGGGGCTTATGCGGTAGGAATTCCCGCCTATCACAACACCTATGGAGAATTCGACCTGGTCGCTTCATACAACGGCATGTTTCAAATTTTTCTGGCTGTTGGTATTACTGCAGTGTTCGCATTGATCACCGGAGTAATCTGCCTGCGGACCAAGGGTGTGTATTTCATTATGATCACTATGGCATTTGCCCAAATGGTCTTCTTCATGTTCGTATCACTGGAAGTCTATGGTGGTGATGACGGGCTGGTCATCGACACGCGTTCGGAGTTCCCGCTGATAAATCTGGATAATCCGCTGCATTTGTATTTTCTGTCTTTTGGTTCACTTGTTGCCGCGATGCTGATTGTACGCACTATCACCAGGTCGCAATTCGGCATGGTGTTGCAGGGTTCGATGGGAAATGATGAGAGGCTGGTAAGCTTGGGATATAATACATTTGCCTATAAACTCACTGCTTATGTGATATCCGGCGCGATGTGTGGATATGCAGGTGCATTATTGGGGAACTTTACCACCTTTATTTCGCCCGAAATGATGGGCTGGACCCGGTCCGGTGAATTGATGTTCATGGTCATTCTAGGAGGAGCCGGTTCCACTATCGGGCCGGTAATTGGATCAGCCTTGTTTGTTCTGGTGGAAGAACTGTTTTCTTCTTATACAATTTACTGGCATTTACCTTTCGGAATCATGCTGCTGGCAGTTGTTTTGTTCCTTCGTCGTGGGTTACTGGGCGTAATTTCCGGCTCAGGCAAAAACGAGGGTCATTGAATGCAACCCTTGTTAAAAATATCGGGACTGATGAAGAGTTTTGGTGGTGTCAATGCCACTGATGATGTCAATCTTGAAGTAAAGAAGCAGGAACTGCATGCAATAATCGGTCCCAATGGAGCCGGTAAAACCACCCTGATTTCGCAATTGTGCGGAACGCTTAAGCCTGATGCCGGGACCATTGAATTTGAGGGGCGCAACATTACCACAATACCAGCCTACAAAAGGGCAGGGTTGGGGATCACTCGCTCATTCCAGATCACCTCGTTGTTGTTGGCGATGCCGGTATTGAATAATGTTGCCTTGGCTGTGCAGGCACGTGACAGTCATTCATTCAGATTTATCAGAGCTGCACACAAGATTAGCCGAATCCGAGATGCGGCATTGGCAGCACTGGAGCAGGTTGGTCTGCAAAACCGTGCCAGTGACAATACTGCCACGCTGTCCCACGGCGAACATCGCCAACTGGAAATTGCCGTGGCACTCGCCTCAAATGCCCAACTGATGCTTTTGGATGAGCCCATGGCCGGGCTTGGGCCAAATGAGTCTGAGAAAATGATTGAGTTGTTAAGGGAACTCAAGGGCACCCATACAATATTGCTGATCGAGCACGATATGGATGCTGTCTTCGCTCTGGCTGACCGGATTTCGGTTCTTGTATACGGTAAAATTATCGCAACGGGAACGCCTGATGAAATACGTTCAAATGATGCGGTGCGCCATGCCTATCTGGGGGAGGAATAGCGATGCTGAAGGTGCATGATCTTGTCACCTATTATGGCAGTTCCCAGGCCTTGTTCGGCGTTGACTTTGAAATCAGCCAGGGCCAGGTGGCCACCTTGCTGGGCCGCAATGGTATGGGGAAAACCACCACAATCAATTCAATTATGGGAATAGTGTCGGCGAGATCTGGCTCTATCACATTTGACGGGATTGAATTGATAGGGCAAGCATCGTTTAAAACTGCAAATCTTGGAATTGGTCTGGTGCCGGAAGGCAGGCAGATATTCCCAAATCTGTCGCTTCGTGAAAATCTTGTAGCAACTGCCAGCAATCATCTGAAAGTTGATAGTCCCTGGACCCTGGAAAAAGTCTTTTCCCTGTTTCCTGAACTTGAACAAAGAAGAGGGTCAATGGGTAATTTGTTATCAGGTGGAGAACAGCAGATGTTGGCGATTGGTCGCGCCCTGATGACCAATCCCAAATTGCTGGTGCTTGATGAGGCCACAGAAGGACTGGCACCACTGGTTCGCCAGAAGATCTGGGCGGCAATTCACCTGATACGGGAGCAGGGGGTTTCTATTCTGGTGGTTGATAAAAATCTCAAGGATTTGCTAAGGATAGCTGACCGCAATTTTATCATCGAACGTGGAAAAATCGTCTGGTCCGGCACTTCGCCGGACCTGCGCAAAGACGAGGATGCACTGCATCGCCATTTGGGGGTTTGACCGGGATGGACAACGCGCTGGTTGTCGGGTGGGAAATATTCAGGAAATCAATCAGTCAGATTTATTATAACCTGAGTGATGCGGTTCGCTTGAGTGCACCGCTGTGGATATTGTTGTTTTGTTACCGATGGATATTCGGGAAATTGGATACGGATAGTACAGAACCAAACCTGGCCATATTCTCGATTTTGATTGGATTGATATTGGTATTGTTCATTTGCATGTGCTGGGTAGCGATGCTCTGGCACCGTTTTATGCTACTCGAGGAACGCAGCGAATCTGTATTGCCAAACTGGCGTGGCGATTTGGTGTGGTCTTATTTGAAGCATGCAATTGTTGTTGGATTGGCCGTAGGGGTGATCGGCATGATTCCCATGTTTTCCATCTTGTACTTGTTCAGCACTATTATTACTTCTTCTATTCTGGTTTTCGGTTTATTCAGCTTGTTAATGGGCGCAATTCTTTATTATATTTCCTTGCGTTTTGGACTTGTGTTACCGGCAGCGGCTTTGGAAAATCCAATGACTATTCGAGATTCGTTGCATAAGACAAAATCAGCCAGTGGTGCCATCATGGTTGCAAGTTTACTTCTTGCGGTTTTTACTTTTGCCATTGAGTTTATAGTGGAAGCGACAGGTTTGAACCAAATTACATTTCAGATATCTTCTTACATCACAGGATGGATTTCAATGATGCTCGGTGTTAGTATATTGACCACATTATTTGGCTATCTGGTGGAAAACCGAGAGCTTGGGTGATGGGATAATATCCAGCCAGAGCAACTTTTGACCAAATTGAAGCATTTGATCGACCGATCTATCCCACTCCAGGAAATCGCCGTTTAGATGCGAAAAATTTCCTGTGACCGTAACTCAAGTCCATGCATTGATATCTCCTTTCGAGAAACTGATATTCTCGACAATTTATTTTTATTGATGTATTTGGAGCGCTACTATGGTGACAAGCTTTTATATTCCAGGGACAATTCAAAACCATATGGCAACGCAAACATCATCCCTTAAAATTGCTTTTGTCGGATTATCTTCGTTGGTAATCGCAATGGGGATAGGGCGTTTTGTCTTCACGCCGTTGTTGCCTTTGATGCTGAACGATGGACTGGTGAATATATCGCAGGGTGGTTGGCTGGCCTCTGTCCATTTTCTGGGTTACTGGCTCGGAGCTGTGTTTGCAGCAAAGCTTCCATTTACTCCCCAATCTGCCCTGCGGCTTTCCTTGATAGGCATTGGGCTTTGTACTCTTGGAATGGGTCTGATGAACCAATATGAGGCCTGGCTGGCTCTCAGGTTTCTGGCGGGTATATTCAGTGCGTTTACGCTGGTGCTGATCAGCAATTTCTATATCAGGCATTTGGCAACCATTGGTGCACCAGCAAAACAGGGCTGGGTGTTTTCTGGTGTTGGCGCGGGAATTTTGATTACCGGATTTGGCACACTCGCAATCATGATCAGCGGGGTCGACAGCTCGACAAGCTGGCAGATATTCGGTGTGGCTTCACTTCTGTCTGCTATCCTTGTGTCTATTAACATTGGACCTGAAATCTCGGATATTCCTCCCAACAACGTGCAGCAGAGGTCAAAACGAACCCCGCTGATCTGGAATATCATCATTCCATATGGCGCGCTCGGTGTCGGTTATGTCATTCCCGCAACTTATCTGCCTCTCATGGCGCGGGACATTATTCCTGATCCTGTGTTGTTTGGTTGGGCCTGGCCGATATTTGGTTTCGCTGCCTTTCTGTCAACCTTTTTTGCTGTCAGATTAGAGCGAAGATATTCTATCCGTGAGATTTGGTTCGCCAGCCAGGTCATTTTGGCGGCTGGTTTGCTTTTCCCCGTAATTTTTCCGCATATCACAACAATTATCATATCGGGCATTTGTGTGGGTGGAACATTCATGATCATAACCATGATGGGTATGAAAGAAACGCACAGACTGGCACCTTCTCAGGATATCATGCATCATCTTGCGGTTATGACTGCGGCTTTTGCCAGCGGTCAAATAATCGGCCCGGTGTTTGCCAGCACGATTTTCGCCCTGACGCAAAGCTTCTCCGCCTCGCTCGTTTTTGCCAGTGTTTTACTGATAATAACCGCGGTTGCGCTGCTAAAAAATTCCGCGGACCAAGATACTCTTCAACCATAGATTGCTCTTCGCGCAAATTGTTTTGAAAAAGTCGTGTTGAGGCATGCGCTGGTCAATAATGGCAAATTTTTTCGGCAGAAAGCTAAAATGAGTTGTGCTGACTTTCAACAAGGGCTTCGGCATCTGTTTATTGGTATGTTTGTGGATAATTGAGCCTGTGATGCAACAATTTTCGTTAAATACGCATAAAAGTACTTATTTACCAAATTATTAGTTGCCTTGGTTGGTTATTTCTCTATATACTGCCCACTCTTTCCCGCTTTGAGATTGTTGAAAAATGCCGAATTTCATAAATTTTCAAACTGAGCCAGCATCTTACCGCCATTGGCGTGTTGAATATGATGGACAAATAGCAACTTTATATATGGATGTTGACGAAGATGGCGGTCTGTTTGACGGCTATCAACTGAAACTGAATTCATATGACCTTGGTGTCGATATTGAATTGGCTGATATTGTTCAGCGGATGCGATTTGAACATCCACAGGTAAGTGCGATTGTAATGCGTTCAGGTAAAGATAATGTTTTTTGTGCTGGCGCAAATATTCGCATGCTGGGCGGTGCAGAACATGCTCACAAGGTGAATTTTTGCAAATTCACCAATGAGACCCGCAACACCTATGAAGCCGCTGGCGATGATTCAGGACAACATTATATTTGTGCAATCAGAGGATCCTGCGCAGGTGGTGGTTATGAACTGGCTCTGGCTTGTAATCACATCATTTTGACCGATGACGGTTCCTCCAACGTTTCCCTTCCAGAAGTGCCATTGTTGGCCGTGCTGCCCGGGACAGGTGGGCTAACGCGGGTAACAGACAAGCGAAAACTGCGCCGTGACCGCGCTGACATCTTTTGCTCCACCGAGGAAGGGGTCAGGGGAAAACGGGCTCTGGATTGGCACCTTGTTGATGAGTTGGTTACCAATTCCAGGTTTGAGGAGGTGATTAGCCAAAGAGCAAATGAATTTGCTGCATTGTCAAATCAGACTGCCAATGCAACAGGCATCATACTTGAACCATTGAAACGGGATATTGGCGAGGACGGATCTGTTACCTATTCTGCGATTGAGGTAGCCGTCGACAGGAATGCCGGACACGCCACTATTCACATATCCGGTCCCGAAGAAGCTGCGCCCGCAAATGTGGAGGCACTTCACGCGGAAGGGGCTCAGACATGGATGTTGCGTGTGGCGCGTGAACTTGATGATGCAATACTGCATTTGCGTTTTAATGAAACTGAACTGGGAGTGCTTATTTTCAAGAGCAGTGGGGACCAGCAAGAAGTGCTGACCCACGAGAAACTGTTACTGGACAATGAACAGGACTGGTTTGCAAAAGAAATTCTGCTTTACTGGAAGCGTATCCTAAAGCGTATCGATCTGACTTCCCGTTCACTGGTTGCACTTGTTGAGCCGGGGTCATGCTTTGCCGGGACATTATGCGAAATATTGTTTGCTGTTGACCGCTCGTTCATGGCTGATGGCGAGTTCGAGGGGGACAACCGCCCGATTGCGACAATCGCGCTCAGCGGGAGCAACTTTGGCCATTATCCAATGTCAAATGATTTGACCAGGCTTGAAACGCGCTTTCTCGGGAATCCGGAAAATGTGGAAACTGCAAAGGGCAGTGTTGATACAATTCTTGATGCTGAACAGGCAAATGAATTGGGTCTGGTCACCTATGCGCTCGATGACCTTGACTGGGAAGATGATGTGCGAGTTTTTCTTGAGGAGCGGGCAAGTTATTCTCCAGATGCCTTGAGTGCGATGGAGGCAAACTTGCGTTTTGCCGGGCCTGAAACGATGGAAACACGGATATTCGGGCGCCTGACAGCTTGGCAGAACTGGATATTTCAGCGGCCCAATGCGGTTGGTGAAGAGGGTGCTTTGCAGCGCTATGGCAGCGGAATTCGCGGCAAATATGACAAGCGGCGTGTATAAATGGAAAACAGGAGCGTGGCATGACCCAAAAGATGGCAGTTGATTATGATACAATGATTCCAAACAATGTGGGTCTGTCCAGTGATCGCCGTGTACTCAAGGCCTTGGAACGTTGGCATCCCGGGTACATCAAATGGTGGGGAAATCTCGGGCCGGTCGGTTTCCAGGAAAGCAAGGTTTATTTACGTACTGCTGTCAGTGTTGATTCCAAGGGATGGGCAAAATTTGACTATGTAAAAATGCCTGAATATCGCTGGGGAATACTGCTGGCTCCCCAGGTCGAGGGTCGGACAATTGCCTGTGGCGAACATTACGGTGAACCGGCATGGCAGGAAGTTCCCGGCGAATATCGCTCCATGCTTCGCAGACTTATTGTTATTCAGGGCGATACAGAACCCGCATCAGTCGAACAGCAACGTTTTCTCGGTAAAACCGCACCATCACAATACGACATGCGTAACCTGTTTCAGGTTAATGTGGAAGAGGGGCGCCATTTATGGGCGATGGTTTACCTGTTACAGAAATATTTTGGCAGCGATGGCCGTGAAGAAGCCAATGAAATGTTGCGTCGCCAATCAGGCTCTGCAGAGACACCTCGTATGTTGGGTGCATTCAATGAAGAGACGCCGGACTGGCTGTCATTCTTCATGTTTACATATTTCACCGACCGGGATGGTAAAATGCAGCTTGAAGCTTTGGCGCAATCAGGTTTTGATCCGCTGTCTCGTTCCTGTCGTTTCATGCTGACTGAAGAAGCTCATCATATGTTTGTCGGGGAAACCGGTGTTGGCAGAACAATTCAGCGAACTTGTGAGGCAATGAATGAGGCTGGCATTAGCGATCCATATGATGTTGAAAAAGTTCGCGCTCTGGGTGTGATTGATCTGCCAACCATTCAAAAGAAACTCAATCTGCATTACACACTGTCGCTCGACCTATTTGGATCAGAAGTATCAACTAATGCAGCCAATGCTTTTAATGCAGGAATTAAGGGTCGCTATCAGGAAATCAAAATTGATGATGATCATCAGTTGAACAATGCAACCTATGCGGCCTCGCAATTTATTGATGGCAAAATTACTTCAATGGACGTGCCTGCGCTTACCGCTATTAACATGCGACTTCGTGACGATTATTCAAAAGATGCATTGGGCGGGGTAAAACGCTGGAACCAAATTATCTCAAAGGCGAATATCGAATTTGAGCTGAAATTGCCTCATTCAGGATTTCATCGAAAGATAGGCGTCTTTGACCATGCACCCATCACACCCGATGGCAGAGTTGTAACATGGGATGAATGGGAAAAATCCAGGGATGAGTGGTTGCCCTCCAAAGCGGATGGTGATTTCATTCAGTCTTTGATGAAGCCTGAATGGGAGCCTGGTAAATATGCGAACTGGATTGCACCACCGAGGGTTGGGATAGATAATAAACCCGGTGATTTCGAATATGTTCAACTTCACATGGCATAAATTGAATTACAGATAAATTAGATATGGCCGAACCACTAAAACAACATCTGATCGATCCGGAATATTGTATCCGGTGTTATACCTGTGAAGAAACTTGTCCGCTTGAGGCGATAACCCACAACGATGATAATGTGGTCATTGACGCATCACTGTGTAATCTTTGCATGGACTGTATCCTGCCCTGTCCAACCGGCTCGATTGACAACTGGCGAGTGGTGGCCAAGCCTTATTCACTTGAGGATCAGTTCGGTTGGATGGAATTGCCTGATCAGGAGGACTTGAAAAGCGCTGGCGAACAGAATGGCGCTCCAGTTGAGGCACTCGATGATGCAGTAGCGGCGTTGCTGAAGGAATCGCACAAGGGTAGCGGCCCGGTAGCTGTCCCTTCCTCAGCTTCAAAACCAACAATAAATTTGCGCAATCTGGCAAACCCTCTTGAGGCGCAAATTCAGGGAAATTTTCGCCTGACATCTGCCGATGCAGATAGTGACGTGCGCCACATCATTATCAATCTCGGTGATGCGACTTTTCCTGTCCTGGAAGGTCAAAGTGTGGGCATCGTCCCGCCAGGCACAGATGAATACGGTAAACCGCATTTACCCCGGCTTTATTCCGTTTCAAGTCCACGGGACGGGGAAAGACCAAACGTCAACAACCTGTCACTGACTGTAAAGCGTGAAGAATTTGGTCTTTGTTCGAATTATCTTTGCGACCTGAAAAAGGGTGATAAGATAAATCTCACTGGACCATTTGGTGCCAGTTTTCTGATGCCTGATGATCCTCAGGCAAAGCTGCTGATGATATGTACAGGTACCGGCTCCGCGCCTTTTCGCGCTTTTACCATGCGTCGTCAACGGGTGCTGCCAAATGTTGAGAGAGCGTTGAAACTGTTTTTTGGCGCACGCACGTCTGATAGTCTGCCATATTTTGGTCCGCTGAAAAAAATTCCCGATTCTTTTCTTGAAAAACATTTTGCTTTTTCCCGGATTGAAGGGAAGAAGAAATCTTATGTACAGGATGAATTGCGTTTGGCATCAGATGCGATTGGAAATGCCCTGAAAGACCCGCAAACCTACATCTACATTTGTGGAATGAAGGCAATGGAGGAAGGTGTAGAATCCGCCTTGAACGAGATTGCCCTCAATGCAAATTTGGATTGGCAGCTTTTGCGAAATAAAATGCGTGAAGATGGGCGTTACCATGTCGAAACCTATTGAAGATTTCATTCATCCTGTTCGCGTTGGTTGGGCTGATTGCGATCCGGCTTCGATCGCCTATACCGGTCGTATTCCTTATTTTGCACTTGAATCGATTGAAGTCTGGTGGGAGCATTATGTTGGAGTGAACTGGTTCGCGCTCAATCTGGACCGCGACATTGGTACGCCGTTCGTACATATGAGCCTCGATTTTTATTCAACGATTACACCGCGCCACCGGTTGCAATGTCAGGTAAAGTTATTGAAAATTGGCACGAGTTCCCTGCGTTTTTCAGTCCATGGCAGTCAGAATGGAGTGCTTTGTTTCGAAGGTGAATTCGTATCGGTTATTGTTGTATCGGAAACGATGCAATCGCAGCCGATACCGGCGCAAATATTGGAATTGATTGGGCCGCTTGTTATGCCCGCGTAGTGGATATAAAACTAAATTTGTTGATTTGGTAGCCCGGTACAATTAGCATTTATATGAAGGATTTTTTGATCCGCTTTTAACGCGAACATTTTCATATCTGGGACCAACATGGCAAAACCACTTCCCGTAATCATTGATTGTGATCCAGGTCAGGACGATGCGATGATGTTGTTTTTGGCTTTGAACGCTCCTGAGCTGGATGTTCGCGGAGTTGTAGCAGTCGCAGGAAACGTGTCGATGGAAAAAATCAAGCGTAACCTGGCAATGCTGATTGATATTGTCGACCGTGGTGATGTCCCGATTTATGTTGGCTGCGACCGGCCAATGATCCGAAATCTGGTTACAGCTGAATATGTACATGGTGAAACCGGTATAAATGGCATAGAGATATTTGAACCGCAAACCAACCTGCAGAGCGAGCACGGGGTCGATTTTATCATCGACCAATTGCGCAAGGCCCGGGACAACGAGATAGTTATTGTTGCTACCGGACCACTTACCAATATTGCTATGGCGCTAATCAAGGCACCGGATATTGTTGCAAAAATTCAACAAATTGTCATGATGGGTGGTGCCAGTTTTGAAGGCGGCAATGTGACGCCATCAGCCGAATTCAATATTTATGTCGATCCACATGCCTGTGATGTGGTTTTGAAATGCGGCAGACCAATTATCATGTTTGGCCTGGATGTAACCCACAAGGTGATGACAACCAAAAACCGGGTAAGAGCCATTCGTGCGCTGGCTAATTCGGTATCAGATGTCGCTGCCGGAATGTTGGATTTTTTTGGCAAACATGATAGCGAAAAATATTCAGCCGAAGGAGCACCACTCCATGATCCTTGTACGGTTGCGTGGTTATTGAAACCGGATTTGTTTGAACTAAAAACATGCCACGTAGCAGTAGAGACCATGAGTGAACTGACTTTGGGTCACACCGCTGTCGATTTCTGGCATGTGACAGGCAACAAACCCAACGTCCGGTGGGCTTATGATGTAGATGACGATGCCTTTTTTGATTTGCTGACCGAGCGACTGGCGCGTTATTGATGTTGAATGTCGAGGATTTCGTAAGTATGCTGGCTCATTGATCTCTTCAGCCGTATCACAGCCTGCAGTATCAACCGGTTTAACGAACCGTTGCCATGGAGTTATCTCGCGGATGAATTATAATACGCTCGCTTGCCGGAAAGCCGGCAATGCGGCCGTTCATTATGCGTTCATCATTAATAAGACATAATCGAAATGCCTACCAGCAACAGCACTCATTCCCAGTTTGATTGGAACCAGAATTATGAAACGTTGGATTTTGAATACAACATTAGCAATCGTGATTGCGTTGTCTCCGGTAAACCTGACTCCGGATATTTTCGATATTGACCCGGGTGCCGCTTATGCCCAAGACATTGATCCTGCATTTACGGCAAATTTCAAAGCTGCAAAAAAGGGATTCAAGTCTGCCAAGAAGGCTTTGAAAAAAGCCAGGAAAAATGGCGGGGATGTTGAAGCAGCACAACGGGGTTTTGATGCTGCCAAAGCTGAGTTGGCAAATGCCACCAATCAACTGAAACAAGCAAAAGCCGAAGCCACGGCAAATAACAACGCAGCCAAAAGGGCAGAAAAAAAGCAACGTAAAAAGGCAAAAAGGCAGCAAGCAGAATCGGGCGATAATGGTGAAGCTGTGCAAGAAAAACAAATCGGGAATGCGGGCCAGACCGATACGTCCGTTGTGCCCGAAAAGCTCTCCAAAAAAGAGCAAAAGAAACTTCGTGCTGCTGAGCAAAAGCGCCGCAAGAAAGCCAAACACCGGCGTCGTAAACTAGAAGAAGAGGCAGAAAAACAGCGGGCGAAATCTGAGTTGCCGGCGATTGATACTGCTCCGGTCAAAAAGGCCAAACGACCAGTGGCACCTCCAGTCCCCTCAGCCCATGCACCAAAAGCCAAAGACGTTGCAGCTGTTCCGATAGAATCCCAAATCAAAAAGGCGGAGGATATCGCAACGGCAGTAGTGCCCGACAACGTTACCAAGAAACAACAAAAGAAACTTCGTGCTGCGGAAAAAAAGCGTCGCAAGAAGGCCAAGAAACATCGTCGTGAATTGCTTGGTGTGGCAGCGTTGGGTGTCACGGTGGGCGTTTTGTTGCCCGCTCTTGGAGGCGTTGTCGTTGAAGATCAGGGTGACCGGGTGGTGGTTGAGAACAATGGCGAATATTATGTCCGCAAAGATGAAAGTGCCCTGTTTCGCGATAGAGCACGAGATGTCGAGATCATAAATTTGCGCGGCGGGCGCACATTGGAAATAATCTATCGCCGAAATGGCAGCAGGGTTGAAACCGTGCGCGATGCCGGTGGACATATTCTGCGTCGCGTCAAAATTGACCGCAATGGGCGCGAGCATGTTCTGTTTGATTCTCGCAATATTGATAATCGTCGACGGGTTGACTACGACCGCGAGTTACCCCCCATCCAATTGCGTATTCCACACGATCAATATAGAGTATCCGGTGGCTATCAGGATCGAAGGAGCCTGTACAAAACTTTTAGCGCTGCACCGGTTGAACGAGTGCGGCAACAATATACTTTACGCGATGTTCGTGAAAGCAGACGTTTGCGTTCAATAGTGCGAAGTGTGGATCTTGATTCGATTACCTTTGAGAGCGGCAGCGCTATAGTTCGCTCCTCGCAGGTGGCCTATCTGGCAGATACCGCCGGCAGCATGATCGATACGATTTATGATAATCCTCAAGCGGTTTTTCTGATTGAAGGTCATACAGACGCTGTGGGATCAGAAGTCTCCAACATTGTCCTTTCTGACCGCCGGGCGGAAACCGTTGCACGTATTCTGGTGGATGCATTTGATGTGCCTCCGGAAAATCTGGTCACACAGGGTTACGGTGAACAATATCTAAAAATCAACACGCTGGCTGATGAACGCAGAAACAGGCGAGTTACGATTCGCAATATATCACCGTTGCTATCGACAGAATTGAGGTAAGTGTTGCGCATCAATCTACGGTTTTGATTCAATAATTTATCGGCAAGATTATGCACGGCCACGTTGGGCTGCTTATGCACGGGATTGAGTCCGATTATTATGCAACAATTTCGACAACTCATGTGAAATATTGTTGCACCGCGCAATTTGTCGTGTTGTATATCCCTATATGATATTATATCAGGGTCTGGCAGGGCTTGTTATTGCCCTTTACCAGGTTCGACAACTATCTACAGGCTATGCACGATGACAGGCTTTGCACAATGAATGACTATACTGCTGAGAGAACCACCATGGTCGATTGTCAGATACGTCCATCTGACGTCACCGATTTTTCCATTATTGCCGCAATGCTTGAAATACCACGCGAAAAATTTGTCGGGGAATCACAGGTCCCGCTAGCCTATATTGACGAGGATTTACCGCTCGATGTTTCAGCAGAGAGCAATCCACGTTACCTGATGGAGCCAGCATCATTTGCACGCCTGTTGCAACTCGCAGAAATTCAACGCGGTGCGATCGTCCTGGATGTAGGTTGCGGCACCGGCTATTCTACCGCTGTGCTGGCCAGTTTGTGTTCTTCTGTTGTAGCACTTGAGCAGGATGAAAAACTGGCTGCCAAAGCCGCCGGTATTTTGTCTGAACTGGAAATTGACAATGCGGTGGTAGTTACCGGTCCTTTGGCCAATGGTTATGCCAAGGAAGGTCCGTTTGATGTCATTTTTGTTGGCGGTGCAGTAGGTCAAATACCAGAAAACCTGATCGATCAATTGAAAGACGGCGGGAGACTGGTTGCAGTTGAAGGAACTGGAAATTCCGGCAGGGCTACTCTTTATAATCGAGATAATGGAAGTTTTTGCAAGTTGTCTTACTTTAATTGCTCAGTCTGGCCTCTTCCCGGATTCGAAAAGCAGGCAGCTTTCGAGTTCTGATGTTGATAAGGTGCCTGTTTGGGTTGAATTTCCAAAGATTAATTTGACCTTCTTGTCATTGTTGCTATTTTCGAAGAATGTGAAAATTAAGATATTCAATGTCCTTAGTTACTATCGGGCATTTTCAACTAATATCTGGTTTACTATTTGATTTTGGGCTCGTGGTGAGCTCGTCTAGATGTTTTTAGTACGACACGGGTTCGAGTAAAGATCATGGCATGCAAGTCTCAGCATATTAACAATAACAAATCTTTTTTTGAAAATATGTTGCCTGGATCAATTAGTGATTCATCTTTTACCCGGCAGCACAACAATAGTTTGCGTAAGAACGGCGTATTGCCGCTGATAGCGATCATGGTGGGTTGCTGCGTTGCTGCAACTCCGCTTGCTGCAGAAACCATCCAAAGTGCGATGGCCTCTGCCTATATAGGAAATCCCACTCTCAACGCCCAGCGAGCCGCTACGCGGGTCGTAGACGAGAATGTCCCGTTGGCGCGTTCCGGTTATTTCCCACAAGTATTTGGTAATGCTGACATTGGATATTCCGATGCAACATACCGATCCCTGGGTATCAATAGGAATACCGATTTAAACCCGAGAGGCTTCGGAGTTACCATTTCTCAAACTTTATTTGATGGCCTTAAAACCCTGAACACTGTCCGCTCTGCCAAAGCTGCAGTAAAAGCATCTCAGCAAACTTTGCGCAATTCAGAGCAAAACATACTTTTTGATGCCGCAAGCAGCTATATGAATGTTTTAAGGGATGTTGCCGTAACTTCATTTAGAGGTCAAAACCTTGCTTTCCTCGAGGAAGAAGTCAGAGCCGCTAAAGAGCGTTTCAATGTTGGCGAAAGTACCCGCACAGATGTTGCCCAGGCGCAGGCCAGCAGAGCTTCAGCGGTTGCGACACTGGCTGCAGCACGCGCCCAATTGAAAGGTTCTGTTGCGGTTTATCGCCAGATAATTGGACACGACCCCAAAAATCAGCAATCCGCTCATGGAATTGATCATTTGCTGCCGCGGAGTATCGATGCCGCTCTCGCCATAGCCCGACAGGAACATCCGGCAATCCTGGCAACACATCATCTGGTCGATCAGGCTTCATTCAGCGTGAAATCGGCAGAAGGTGACTTGTTTCCCAGGTTGATAGTGGAGGGCAACACATCCAAGAGACATGATGTCAGTGTGCATGATGATCGAAATGTTTCGAGCTCGATAGTCGCAAGACTTTCTGTGCCGATATATCAGGGCGGGAGGGTATCCGCTCAAATCAGACAAAATAAGGAAGTGCTTGGTCAACGTCGCATTGAAGTTGATCAGACCTTTGACCAAGTGCGCGCTGCGGTAATATCAGCCTTTTCTCAATTGGAATCTGCGCGCCAGACGGTTTCTGCTGGTGTTGCCCAATTGCGTGCCGCCCGTTTGGCCCTTGATGGCATTGTGGAAGAGAGAAATGTTGGTCAGCGTACGACCCTGGATGTGCTCAACACCCAACAGGCAGTCTTGAACGCACAAATTTCTCTGGCCGGTGCTCGCCGGGATTCTGTCGTTGCAGGATATGCGTTGTTATCGGCAATAGGCCGTCTGGATGCCCGGCGGATGAAATTGAAGGTTGCGTATTATGACCCTCAGGAACATTATCAGGCTGTAAAAGACAAATGGTTTGGGCTGCGAACTCCTGACAATCGCTAGATCACTGTCTCTCTGAGAATCCTTTTAGTTAATAATAGTGTTAAGGGTGGCAAACTAGCCTTTACGTAAATGTGCTGCTTGGCCTATTATTAAGTTGATTCGGTATTTATAAAGGGAAATTCCCGGAGGAGTAGCGCATATGAGGGCGCAAAAGGCTGAAGAACCATCGATGGAAGAAATTCTTACTTCCATTCGCAAAATTATATCTGAAGATAGTAAAGATGGGCCGGTGACAGATTCCCGTAACAGTTTACCTGATACTAGAATCGAAGCAAATCAAGATGCTGCAGATTCTGCTGCGCCACCAAATATGCCATCCCATCATCAACCGGTGCTTGATCCCTCGACAAATAGTTTGCCTGAACCGAGGCCAAATACGCAAAAACCTTCGGTTTTGGTGGAGCGTCGCGAATATTTGGAAACCAAATTGGATTCAGATCCATTGATACAATCTGTGCGGCCTGAACTCGAAATATCTGATCCAGTCATAAAGCCGGCAAACCCCGGTGTTCCTCTGGCGACCGTAAAACCGCCCGCAGATAGCAGTGCGCCTAAAGCACCTGATAATCAATCCAGTTCACTACAACATGATCAATATCGAAATAACGACATTCCAGGATTTGTTGAAGACAAGCCAAACATCAATGGGATTCAAGACAGCGCAGCAAAAACACCGCAGACAACTGAGACAACTCTTCATCCAGCCATTGCCAATGCAAAATCATTTGTTGGCATTCAGGATTACGACAATAAAAATAACTCTGTATCGAATCAACCGGAAACGCCGGTATTTACTGGAGCCCCTCCGCCTTCAGTAACATCGCCAATGGAATCTTTGATTTCTCCCGACGGTGACGAGAGAAGATTGATTGATGAACGCAGAAACCATCCTCTAAGACGAGGTGCTGATCGCGTTGAGAACGTGTCCAAAAATGATTTAATGTCGGTACAGACTAATGACTCGGTTCACAATTCATTCGAGCAGTTGAAGAAAATGACGACTGAAAATCTGGATAGTGATGTCAAAGAGATGATACGCCCGATGTTGCGCGAGTGGTTGGACAATAATCTTCCATCGATGGTTGAACGTTTGGTTCGCGATGAGATTGAGCGTGTGTCACGAGGCGGATAAGCCAATATCAATCTTTTGATAATCCTGTGCTAAGCCCTTACAACAGGCTGCGCCTATTTGTTGTTGACTTGCCAGGTCGCAGGGGGTTTATACCAAATTCCCTGGGGATCAAAGCAGACTGCAAAACCTTAGCCCCCAGTTTCGAGAAATTACATGTCCGAGAAGAATAGTCAGCAAGAATCCCCTCTTGCCAAAACGTTTGATGCTCAGACTATTGAGCCTGCAATTGCTGAACTATGGGATAATGCTAACGCTTTTGCAGCCGGAGCCGGACACCGTGAGGGCGAAGAAAGTTTCACGATCGTAATTCCGCCCCCGAATGTAACAGGCTCCCTGCATATTGGTCACGCGTTTAATAATACACTTCAAGATATTCTGGTACGCTTCAAAAGGATGCAAGGCAAAGATGTATTGTGGCAACCGGGTATGGATCATGCAGGTATTGCCACACAAATGGTTGTCGAACGTCAACTTATGGAAAATCAGGAACCAAACCGGCATGCGCTCGGCCGTGATAATTTCATCGAACGAATTTGGCAGTGGAAAAAACAATCAGGTGGATTGATATTTAATCAGCTAAGACGCCTGGGCGCGTCCTGTGATTGGTCACGAGAGCGTTTTACCATGGACGAAGGCCTGTCAGAGGCGGTGCTGGAAGTATTTATTTCACTTTACAAAGAGGGCTTGATTTACAAAGACAAACGCTTGGTGAACTGGGACCCGAAATTGTTGACCGCCATTTCAGATTTGGAGGTTGAGCAGATTGAAACCAAGGGAAATCTCTGGCATTTCAAGTATCCACTGGAACCCGGGGTTTCTTATCGCCATCCTTATATTCTGGATAATGAGGGAAACAAGTTAAGCTGGAGGCCCTCTCAGGGTGATCCCGCCGGATATGAAATACGTGACTACCTGACGGTTGCAACAACCAGGCCTGAAACAATGCTGGGTGATACCGGGGTTGCTGTTCATCCTGATGATCCACGTTATCAGGATCTGGTGGGAAAACATGTGGTATTACCTTTAGTCGAACGGAGAATTCCGATTGTTGCTGATCCCTATCCTGACCCGGAAGCGGGAACCGGTGCAGTCAAGATGACCCCTGCCCATGACTTTAACGATTTTGATGTTGGCAATAGAAACAACCTTCGCCGAATTAATATTCTAACCGTTGATGGAAACATTCATATCAAAGAAAACGACGACTTTCTGGAGGGATTGGAATCAACGCCCGAGTTGGTTGATTTAATATCTCAACTTCATGGACAGGACAGATTTAAGGCACGAAACATCGTTTTGAAGATGATGGAAACCAAAGGACTGCTGGCAAAAACCGAGAACCACACCCATATGGTTCCTCATGGCGACCGGAGCGGCGTTCCAATCGAACCTTTCCTGACTGACCAGTGGTATGTGAATGCGGAGGAACTGGCAAAACCGGCCATTGCTGCAGTTAGAGAAGGGAGGACCAGTTTTGTTCCCAAAAATTGGGAAAACACGTATTTCAACTGGATGGAGAATATCCAGCCATGGTGTATTTCAAGACAATTGTGGTGGGGGCATCAGATACCTGCATGGTATGGTCCGGACGGGCAAATTTTCGTTGAGAAATCAGAACGGGAAGCTCAGTCAGCAGCGGATGCGCACTATGGCAAATCAGTTGAGATCAACCGCGACCCGGATGTTCTGGACACCTGGTTCTCATCTGCGCTTTGGCCATTCTCCACTCTGGGTTGGCCCGAAAAAACGCCGGAACTTGCACGGTATTACCAAACAGATGTGCTGATTACCGGCTTTGATATCATTTTCTTTTGGGTCGCCCGAATGATGATGGCCGGGTTGCATTTCATGAAAGATGAGGAAGGCACACCGATAGAGCCGTTTCACACGGTTTATGTTCACGCCCTGGTGCGGGATAAAAATGGCGCGAAAATGTCCAAATCAAAGGGCAACGTTGTCGACCCTCTTGAATTGATCGACCAATATGGGGCAGACGCTTTACGTTATACATTGGCGAATATGGCTGTTCAGGGAGGCGATGTGAAACTGGATCCCGCCCGGGTTGCCGGTTTTCGCAATTTTGGCACCAAATTGTGGAATGCTACCCGCTTTGCCGAAATAACTGGCGTGAAATATAATTCAGATTTCAAACCGCAAGATGCCAGACTTACAATTAATCGCTGGATTTTGGCAGAGCTTTCAAAATCCATCGAGGAAATAACCGCGAAAATTGAAAGCTATCGTTTCAATGAAGCTGCCAGCGCGGCTTACAAATTTGTCTGGAATAGTTTTTGCGACTGGTATCTGGAGTTGCTCAAGCCGATATTTTCCGGCGAAGATGAAGATGCTCGAGCTGAATCCCAGGCATGTGCAGCTTATGTGCTTGCAGATATCTATAAACTTCTCCATCCTTTTATGCCATTCATGACGGAAGAATTATGGCAGCGAACAGCTGATCGTGAGCAGCTTTTGTGTCATGCCCACTGGCCAACGGCTCTGGATAGCGACACGGAAGCCGCCGACGAAATCAACTGGTTGATTGAGCTGATAGGAGAAATCCGTTCGGTGCGAGCAGAAATGGGTATTAAGCCCTCTCAGGTTATGGCACTGATTATTACCGGCGCTGATGATAAAATAACAAAATGGATTCAAATGCATGCAAATGCAATTGCGCGACTTTCCCGTGTTGAGCCTGTGGAAATCAAAGAATCTTCACCAAAGGGTTCTGCCCAGATTGTTATTGGTAAGGTAAATTATTTTCTGCCACTGGAAGGCATCGTTGATTTTGTGGAAGAACGAAAGCGCCTGGAAAAAGAATTGAAGAAACTTGATAGTGAAATATCACGTTTGGACAAAAAGCTTGGCAATGAGCGATTTGTAGCCAATGCACCCGAGCGGGTTGTAGCTGAGGAGCGACAAAAACTGGCGGGCTATCAGTCGCAAAAAGAAAAAATGGCTGTCGCCCATAATCGTATCAAAGATATGTCCTGAATTAACAATATTGTGAATCGGGTGATGCGTCCTAGTAAACCATCGGAGTTGAGCAATTGATATGACAAATCCGGATTTTAGTCTGGTTTTCCGATTTATTGCGTTAGATATTCTTGATATCCACCTGAAATAATTCAAGAATTGAACTCAATTCCAGTTCTGTTCCCTTAAATTGTGCATGTCCAACAGTCTGCTTGCCAGGCAAACAACTTAATTTTCAAGGTTGGCATATTATCGATGTCTGTTGTTTAGGAAGAATTTCCCGCCGGGAAAATGCAGCCGCCGTCGGTTTGATGGGGACAATAATCCGGGGTGGTCATTGTTTCGACACTAACATACAATACGAAATCCGATATGCCACCTTAATTGGTGGGCCGTTTCAAATGAATATTTACTGGGTTACTGCCTTGTTTTCCGCTTGGTTTGAAATGTTAAATCCAAAATCTTGCTTGGGAACCGGATTCGAACCAACATGAACGACAACGCAGAGCATTTTTCAGGTTCGCATAGCGGCTATTCACCCGAAACTGACTTGAGTACTGGATGGGGCAGGCGGTTCGTTCGTTTGTTCATGATTACCATTGGGGTAATTGTATTTGGTATCGTGCTTGGTGGCATTGGGTTGTTTTTCCTATTTCAGGGTGGCGCGATCGAAAATAAGGCGCTCAATGGCCGGGTCGAACATACTATGACGACTGTTCTTGGCTCTCAATACAATGTCGAGCTTGGCGCGACCAAATTTGAGTTTCACGGCCTTGGCAAGATTTCGATTACCTCAACCAATGTGAAAGTGAATAGAATTGGCGAATCCAAACCTGCAGCGGTATTTGGAAAAATTCTGGTCGGTGTATCACCGCTGTCTTTGCTAAGAGGGAAAACAAAAATACATAATGTTACGATTGAATCTTCAAAACTTGACTTAAGGCAGTTTTTGGCTGCGACGACACTTGGTTTTCCAAATGACATGAATAGAGCTCTCATGCAATATGGGCAAAAACTGAGACAGATTCATGCAAGGTTTGCCGCAAGTGAACTACAAAATATCGCTATCAAAAATAGTGTTTTGACTGGCTACAAACCGGGTCGGCTGTCAACCGGTAACATAGCGATTGATGAGTTTATTTTGGAGGTAATTTCTTCTGATGAATTAGATATGCAACTTGTGGCAGACACGGGGATTTCGAAAATAAATGCAAATGCAGTTTACCATAATCTCCTTACCGGCAATTCATCACTTGATATTACTTTTGATGGCTTGAATGCTCGCGAATGGGTGCGTGATCCAAATTTGCCAAGAGACGAAGACGTGCCTTTTGCTTCGGATTCGCAGATAAATGGCCACGTCAATTTGTCATTTAATGAAGATAATTCGGTTCAGCAGCCGGTATTTAATATTGTTGTTGGTGAAGGTAAACTTTACCTAGGGCGCAAAGGCAGCACTCACATTAAAAGACTGGCCTTGAATTTGCGACTATTTCCCAAATTGAATCGTATTATTCTGGAGCGGTCCCAAATATTCATCGGAGGGTTGAGAGCGCAACTGGTCGGAGGAATAACACCTGTCGACCTCACCAGGGGCATGGCCGGAAACATTGACTATACCTTGGTAGTTGAGCGCGCTCAGGGAAGTGCCTCGCAAAGTGGTGAAAAAATTCACCCGGGCTCGATGATCGTCGAGGGTGGGTTTAATCGAGAAAAAAAGCTGTTGAATATTGATCAGTGGAAGATTGTAGTAGCAGGCGGTAGCATGGTCGGGTCTGCAAGCCTGGGATTCAAAAAAGTAACGCCTTCATTGGTTTTGAATGGAGTTTCCAGCGGCATGCCCATGGCTGCCTTAAAGCAATTCTGGCCGATATTTTTGGCGACACCGGTTCGTAAATGGGTTCAAGAGCATGTACACGGGGGACGGATCACATCGGCTATCATCGCTGCGTCAATACCTGGTGGAATTCTTGGACGATTACACCGAGGCAAGAGAATCGGTGAAGATCAATTAACCATGGACATAGAAGTTGAAAACGCGCGTTTTGACACATTTGGGAAACTGCCCCCGGTGAGATCTGCCTCGGGAACGGTTCATGTTCAGGGAATGCGGACAAACGTCAAGCTGGCGAAGGGAGTTGCCTACGTCGCAGTTGGTGAGCCGATCAATATCACCAGTGGAGAATTTACAATTCCAGATATCTCTGTTCGTCCATTGAAGGCCGAGACATCATTTTTCGCACAGGGCCCTGTTCCCAGTCTCGCGCAGATTGCCAACGCCAAACCACTAAATGTAATGAACAGGTTAAAAATGTCCCCCACCCAATGGTCAGGTGACGCTGAGCTTGATCTTGTTGCCCGGTTTCCGTTGAAAAAGAATATCAAATATCACAACGTAACCTGGCAGGCTCTGGTTCGACTCGAAGGCGCTAATAGCTCAAAGCTGATAAACGGGCGAAAAATTAGCCAGGCCAATGTTGTCGTAGATGTTTCACCCGATAAGGCTGTCATAACTGGCAACTCCACTATTGATGGAATTCGCGGTCAGGTAAGAATTATCGAGCCAGTTGGAACAACATCGAAAATAAGGCGAAAGCAAATTCTAAAAGCACGTATGGGTGCTGCGGAACGTAGCAAGATTGGGCTTGTAGTCGAGCCGGTTATTTCAGGTCCCGTAGATGTTGTAATGGAGCAAAATGAGGGCAGTGAAACAGCAGATATCACAGTAGATTTGAAGAACGCGGAGATTGCTTTGCCTTGGATTGGCTGGCGCAAGGGTATGGGCATTGCAGCCAAGGCAAGTTTTAAAATGATTATTGGGAAAAAACAAACCAATATTAGCGATCTGGCAATGAGAGGTCAGGGCTTTCGTTTGAACGGAGATATTGAGATTGATAAAAATGGTATACGCTCAGCCAATTTTCCAAACCTTTCGCTCAACAAGAATGACCAACTGGGTGTGCGTATAAGGCGCAACAAAAATGTTTACACCATAACAGCCAATGGAAAATATTTTGATGGCCGCGTTTTGATCAACAAGCTGTTTAACAAGAAAGGAAATTCTGAGGAGCAGAGCGAGCCTAGTAACGCCAATTTTAACTTATCGGTAAACATCCAACGCGTTAAGGGATTTGGTAATCGCAACGCTGATAATCTCATAATGCATTACAAGGTAAAAAACGGTTGGCTGAATGCACTTAGTTTGAATACCCGTTTGGAAAATTCCCAAGTGGCTACAATTGAAGCGGAAACCAGAGGTAATACCACCAGTTTCAAGGTACGCTCTGCAAATGCTGGTAGCGCGCTGGCTTATTTGAACCTGTATACTCGTATGGTTGATGGAGTCCTGGTAGCAGATTTGAAACGCAAACCAAAAGAACCGTTTTTCGGTGATGTTTTTGTTAAAAATTTCATCGTTATTGATGAGCCCAGGTTAAGAAAGCTGGTGTCCAATCAACAGGTAGATGACTTTGATCGCGGTGGACGGCTGAAGAATGAATTCAACAAGATTCAAACCAACCGGGTTCGTTTTCCCAGCGCCAAGGCAGAGATTGAGAAAGGCCTGGATTATTTGAAAATGGATGGCTCACTAACAGGTGTTCAGATAGGCTTGACCTATAATGGTACATTATTTGACAGTAAAAACCGTATGGATGTGAGAGGTACATTTATGCCGGCTTTCGGTATATCCAGAATAGTTTCTGCCATACCTTTTGTCGGTCAAATTCTCTCAAACGGCAAGGACAGTGGATTAATTGGTATTACATATCATCTGTCCGGACCTGCAATCTCCCCGAAACTGGAACTGAATCCACTTTCAATAGTCGCTCCGGGGATTTTCAAAAAGGTATTTGAGCAGCGTGTTGAGTAGTGGCAATATAGGTGGCAACATTTTTGTTGCCAATTGCAATGATGTCAGCCCTGACAGTAAATTGTTTTGGTAGATGCGATATATTTCCACCAGCAGTCCGTCGATCGACTATTCCTGTAAAATGAGCACGTGACGTTTTTTCCCCATGGAGAGTTTAATAATTCCATCGCCATCAAGACAAGACTCGTCCACCAAAGTCTGTTCATCACTAATCGATATGTCATTTACTCTGATTGCTCCGCCTTTTATTAGGCGACGGGCTTCGCCATTGGATGAGGCAAAACCTGCTTCAACGATCAGTTTCAGTAATCCAACACCCTTTTTCAACTGATCGCTGGCAATGGTAATGGACGGTAATGCTGCAGCCGCTGTCTTTTCTTCAAAGGTTATCCTGGCTGTCTCAGCCGCTTTGGCAGCTGTCTCGGACCCATGCACCATTGTGGTAGCCTGTGTCGCAAGGATTTTTTTAGCCTCATTGACCTCTGCTCCACCCAATGCTTCCAGCTTGATAATTTCTTCCAGTGGCAACGGTGTAAACAATTTTAAAAACCGGCCAACATCTGCATCCTCACAATTGCGCCAGTATTGCCAGTAGTCATAGGCGGATAGCATGTCTTTTTCCAGCCAAACAGCCCCATCAGCCGTTTTGCCCATTTTGGCTCCCGAAGATGTGGCCAGCAGGGGAGTGGTGACTGCAAACAATTGATCACTACCGCTGCGTCTCCCAAGATCAATTCCGGAAACTATATTACCCCACTGGTCCGATCCACCCAGTTGAAGTCTGCAGTTATAACGTTTATTCAATTCGACGAAGTCATAAGCCTGGAAAATCATGTAATTGAATTCCAGGAATGACAGATGTTGTTCTCGCCCCAGGCGGTTTTTTACTGAATCTCGAGCCAGCATCTGATTGACCGAAAAATTCCTTCCATATTCTCTCAGGAAATTCACGTAATTGAGTTCAAGCAGCCAGTCCGCATTATCCGGCATCACGGCATCACGTCGCCCCTCACCAAATTTGAGAAATTTGGAGAATATTTTGCGAATACCGGCTTTGTTGCTTTCAATTTTTTCAAGTGTTAACATGTTACGGCTTTCGTCCTTGCCGGAAGGATCGCCAATCATTGAGGTGCCACCACCCATCAACGCTACGGGTCTGTGCCCGGTTTGTTGCAGCCAGTATAATAGCATAATCTGAACCAGGCTGCCTGCATGCAGCGAAGCAGCGGTACAATCAAAGCCAATATATGCGCTTACGGTTTCTTTCATCAGGAGATTGTCGAGACCCTCTGCATCGGACAATTGGTGTATGAAACCTCTTTCATCCAGAGTATTCAAAAAATCGGATTTGTACGCGGACATATTAACTATTCCTGATATTGTAAAATTTTAACGAAGCCCTCACCCTCTAACAGGTTATCGCAAATAACGCACGGTGTAGAAATGAAAATATTTACCTCTCTTGGTTTAATGAGTGGTACCAGCATGGATGGCATAGATGTTGCTCTAATTCGAAGCGACGGGCATTTTTTTGTCGAACGAGGGTCAAGTATCTTTCTGGCCTATGAGAAGGATACCCGACAACGTATAAGGGAAGGGCTGGAAACTGCATCACAGCTTAAAGACCGGACAACTCGCCCGGATATTCTGGTTGACCTTGAATGCGAATTGACTGAGTTGCATGGCAGAGCTGTTGGCGAATTTCTCGATAACAATAGTATCAGCACTGGTGAAATTGATTTGATCGGTTTTCACGGCCAAACAGTATTGCACAGGCCGCAATATGCGCTGACAATACAATTGGGTGACGGTCAGAAACTGGCGGATCAAACCGGGATTGAGGTAATTTATGATTTTCGTGCCAATGATATGCTAAACAACGGGCAAGGTGCCCCCTTGGTGCCCGTATATCACGGAGCCCTTGCTAATAATATTCCTGCTGAACTGACTGACGGCAAAGCAATGGTATTTGTCAATATCGGCGGTATCTCAAACATCACCCATGTTGACAGTGATGGCTGTTTGACTGCCTTTGACAGTGGACCGGGCAATGGCCTGATAGACCAGTGGGTCTTATCTAAAGCCGGTCTGGACTATGATGATGGAGGAAAAATCGCAGCTGGTGGAAAAGTCATAGAAGAAATATGCAGGCGCTATTTGTCCCACCCATATTTCGAATTGCCAATTCCAAAATCACTCGATCGCAAAGATTTTGAGCCACTTCTGGATGACGATGTTTCGCTCGCTGATGGAGCCAGGAGCCTGGCCCGCCTGACAGCTTCAACGATCGTTCACTCAATAGACCAACTGCCATCCATACCTGCAGTCATCGTAGTTTGCGGAGGGGGGGCTTTAAATAAGATCATCATGAGTGATCTGCAGTCTTTGGCGTCGCAAATTGGCACCAGAGTGATAACTGCAGAACAGGCTGGATTGAGTGCAGGAGCAATGGAAGCGGAAGCTTTTGCATATCTTGCTATTCGTGCAAAGTTGGGCCAACCGTTGACCTACCCCAATACAACCGGATGCAGTAGACCAGTTACTGGTGGCGTTTCCGCATTGCCAGACTTTGCATAAATTATCTTGTTGGTCATGGCACTTCCAATAAATTTTTTTGGAAATGTTTGTAAAGTTCCAATAGAATTTATTAAGAAGATGTAAGATTTAATCTCCAAACAAATCCAATCATTCCAACAATTTTAGAGCCTCTAGTAGGGTGATAGATGCCAACGCTATCGACAATATACCAATAAAAAATGATTGTAGTTCGCTATTCACTGTCTTTCTCTGCTCAATCGAGTTATCCAACCTTGTTCTGAGGTTTTTATACTC